>JBPOJO010000441.1:0-3057 GCA_052033485.1 Bacteroidota bacterium
TTGAAAATGTGCAGCGCAAAGATAAAAAAAAAATTCGTAACTGTCTCTTTCCGGCATTAGTTTGGGCAAAAACGACAAAAGCACTGTCTTATCATCAGAAAATTTGCAGGAAAGATGCCGAAAGTTCAGTCTTTATAATTTACTTTTTCAGCTCCGCAACAAGTGAAAATTGCCAATTTCGACCCGGCAGCGCGTAAAAAGCCATACTTTGGTACATTACATTGCCGACATTTTTACACTGAAAAATAACCGTGAGCGAAAAATTTTTCCTCGTTATTTTTTTCCAAATGGAAATATCGGCAATAAAATACGGCAAAAGCCAAAAATTGTTATCCGCATCGGTAAAACGACGGGAGTAGGCTTGCGAATCAAATCGCGCCCCGTAAGAATTTTTCTCTACTGAAACATTGGCTTTGAAATTGTGTAAAGGCGTATAAATCAACTGTTTATTTAATGACTTGTCTTCAAAAAAATCAGTTTTAATGCTTCTGCTTTTTGTCAAAGCGTATTGAAATTGAGCATATAAACGAGCGTTTATGAATTTTTTTTCACCTTCTGCCGAAATTTCAAATCCGTTTGAGCGAACAGTTTTCAAATTCACCGGTTGCCAAAATCCCGCAAAAGCGGGTATCCATTGAATACGATTGTTGATAATTTGCTCAAAATAAACCGTTTTTAATGCCAATTTTTCACTTTCGCTGCGAAAAATCGTCCATAAAAGTGCCTCTTGTGCTTGCCAAGCACGCTCGGCTTTTAAGTTCGGATTGCCGCCGGGCTGCCAAAAAAGGTCATTCATGGTAGGAAAACGCCCGTTCAAACCGATTTGTGTTTCTGAAATCAATTTCTCTGAAATTTTTGCGCGAATACTGACGGAAGGCAAAAGCAACAGATTTTCAAAAT
The DNA here is from genome assembly GCA_052033485.1 of Bacteroidota bacterium. GTDB lineage: Bacteria > Bacteroidota > Bacteroidia > Cytophagales > Bernardetiaceae > JBPOJO01. The sequence continues at coordinate 901 of JBPOJO010000441.1, forward strand.
TTATACCTTCTACACGGACTTGCCAAGTCGTGTAAAAATGTGTGCTTTCACGGTTGATTTTGAAAAAAAAGACATTTTGAAAACGTTCATTTTTTTCTTCATAAGAATTTGTAAAAGCCTTGTAATAAGCATTTTGCAGAATGAATGAAAAGTCTGTTTGTCCGTAAACTCGGGTCAGTTCGCACCTGTGAAAACCGGTCAAAATTTTACTGTCCGAAAAAATTTGTGCCGTAGGATTTTCGAAAAGCAAACGCTCGCGCATGAGGGCAATTTGTGTACGAAAGGTCTTTTTTTCATCGAAAAAAAAATAATCAAGGCTCAGCCGTTCAGATTCATCATTTTGCCTGTCTTGCGCTTGTCGCGAAGTCATCGGAGGCGGCAGATTTCTTGCATTTTTTTGTGTCCAAAGGCGAAAAGTCAGTGATACTTTGGGACTTTTTTGAAAAAAAATTTCCGATAATTGACCGATTTTGCGATTTTGGGCGTGCATTTGTTTTCTGTTTTCGCCTTGAAAACGAAAAGGAAAATTATTTTCGGCAAATTCCCAAAAAAAACGATTACGAAAAGCAATTTTTTTATTTTTCAAAAAAAAATCATTTGCCGTTTTAACATTTTGAAAACTGCCGTAAGAAAAATAAACTTTTTCGTGAAAAATATGCTCGGGAAGGCGATTTTTTAACTCAATCGCACCGCCGAATCCTCCGCTGCCTTTTTCCATACTTGCGTTTCCGTGCAGTAAAACGACATTATCAGCTAAAAATGCCGGCAAAAGCGACAAATCTAACTGCCCTAACATGGGAGATTGCACGGGAATGTCGTTCCAAAAGACCTGCGTATGCGATGCGGAAGCTCCTCGCAGTGAAATGCTTGCAAGCCCTGTCCCATAATTTTTAATGAAAATACCGTTTCCGAGCGCGGAAAGCTGTTCAGAAATGTTAATTTGCGCGTTGACAAGTGAAAAAGTACTGTCATTTTTAAGCTCCTTGATGCTTATGTTTTTTTCTGCAAAATCATTCACATAGACCTCTTGCAAGCGAAGTAGGGTGTCTTGCGCACGAATTTCAGTAGCCGTTATCAAAAATAAAGTCCCCCAAATTAAGGGGAAAAATATTAATTTTCTGTAAAGTTTTTTAAAGTTTTGCATTTTTGGCACTTTTGAATATTCAGGATATTTTTTGTACTTTTGCCCACGATGCAGAAATTAAGAAAACAAAAAAGCCGACCGTTACAATCATCGGACCTGTCGGCAAACCGGAAAAAAGATAGGACAACATTGCCCCCGAATAAACCATGATTGCTCCGAATAAAACGGAGAGTAAGACCATATTTTTGAAATTTTTTGTTAAATATCTCGCGCTTGCTGCGGGCATGATTAACAAAGCTGAAATCAACACAACGCCGACGGCTTGCACGCCCAAACTGACGGCAAAAATTATCATGCTGTTTAAGCCCCAAGCCCATATTTCAATTTTTAAACCTGCTGTTTCCGCAAATACTTTGTCGAAACAAAAGAGCTTAATTTGTCTAAAAAAAACTAAAAAAAAGAGCGAAAATATCATTGAAGCCGCTAAACAAGCGTACATATCCGCGCTCGAAATTGAAGCCGCGCTGCCGAGTAAAAAGTGTTCAAGTCCCGCTTGTCCCGAATTTCCCGAATTTTTGATGATGCTCAAAAGCCAAACGCCCAAACCGAAAAAGCCCGACAGAATGATTGCCAAAGCCGCATCTTCTTTAATTTTTGTCCAAAAAGAAATTTTTTGCATCAAAAAAACCGACAACCAACCTGCCAAAAATGCAGAGGGCAAAATCCATTCAGGGCGTTTTTCGCCCGAGAGTATAAAACCCAAACAAATGCCGGGCAGTACGGAATGTGCCGCCATGTCGCCTACAAGCGATTTTTTTTGAACAAAAGCGAGGACTCCTGCCTGCGCAAGACAGACGGAAAGGGCGATAAGTCCCGTAACGGCAGTGCGCACATTAGGCTCATTCAGAAAAATAAAATTTGTTAAATTATTGCCCATAGTGTATTCCGATTCCTTCAACAGTTTGTTTAAAAAGCCGAACATCAGACCCAAAACGCAAAAATTTCCTTTTCACCGAGCGGAATAATTTTCTCTTGTGAACTTGAGTTTTTTCGATTATCAAAAATTAACAAAT
>JBPOJO010000185.1:0-3725 GCA_052033485.1 Bacteroidota bacterium
GAACAGAAGAGGAGAAAAAAATGCTTTTCAAATTCAAAATCGGCAACAAAGACTACATGGACGAAAGTATCGTGTATTTTGATAAAGATGCCACCGAAAATTTTGACGGAGAAAAAGATGCACAAAAAATGCCGAACGCGAAAGGCACGCCTAACCTCTATATGATGAGCGCGGACGGCAAAAAAACCGCCATCAACGGGCTGCCGCATTTTGAGCGCGAAACCACCGTTCCGCTTGTTGTGCATACCGCCGCGGCAGGGGATTATAAATTTGAAGTCCTTGATTTGAGCAATATTGACGAAAATATTGCGGTATATTTGACAGATACTTTGACAAAATCCATGACTGATTTGAGAAAAAATAAAGAAGTCAGCGTAAAAATGGGGCTTGAAAAGAACAACGGGCGTTTCGCGCTTCTTTTCCGCAAAAACGGTGTAACCGCCAACGAGATAGACGGACTTGCCGTTTTCCCGAACCCGAACGACGGCAGTTTTTCTCTTCAAATTGCAAACGAACAAAACGGCAATTATCGCCTTAAATTGACGGATTTGAGCGGTCGTGTGATAGCGGAGCAAGAGATAGTGAAAGAATATAACCTTTTTTCGCAAGAATTGCGCTTGTCGCCTGACGTAAAAGGGCTTTTATTGCTCGAAGTACAAAATGCAACGGAGAGAAAAGTAGTGAAAATTCTTGTTCGATAAGAGAAAAAAAACCTATAAGGTCGCCCTGACCTTATAGGTTTTTTTTTGAAACGAATTAAAATTTTGTAACCTTTTAAAAATCAATGCAATACCGATTTGAAAATTCTCCAAAAAACAATGCCTTACTGTTCCTTTTGACAATTTTTTTGAATATTTCCGCCCTCGTTTTTTCGACACAAAACGGCATAAAACTCACGGACGACAGTCATTATTATCTGTTCGCGGCAAAAACTTTCGCTGAAAAAGGCGAGATGTTAAAACCCGACGGGAGTTTATTTTGTGAATGGCCGCCGCTTTTTCCGTTTATACTTTCCGTTTTCAAAGGCAATTTATCGGCGATTCTTGGGCTGAACATACTGTCTTCTTGTCTGTCCTTTGGTTTAATTTTTTATATTTCCTGCCGTCTTTTGAGCACATTTTCAGCGCGAAGTTTATGGGGAGTTTTTCTTTCCGTGTCGGTTTCGTGGCTGCTTGTGCATGTTTTTTTGTGGTCAGAGCCGCTTTTTATGCTTTTTCTTTATTCTGCAATTTTTTTCGGAACGAGTGAAACGGAAAAAAACGGAATTTTTTACGCCCTTTTATCGGGAATGTTTTTTCTTGCGGCAATTTTGCAGCGCAATTTAGCTCTGCCGTTTTTCGCCGGTTTTGCGTTTTTTTTTCTTGTCGAAAAATTATATTTCAAAAAGGAACTTCACTTCCGCCATATTTTCATTTTTTTGCTCCCTGTTTTGGGCATTTTGTGGTACAAAATTTTTTTTCCTTGTTCGGGAAAAGTCAGTGCAAACCTCTTTACACGCAGTTTTTTTGACAATTTTATGCTGTACGCCGAAACACTCGGCAGTTTGTTGTTGCCGAAACAATTTTTTGCGGCATTGATTTTCGGAACGGGTTTTACATTTTTTTGCTTACTTTTTCCGCTTACAAGTATATTTTTCAAAAAAAATGACCACAGCACTTTTTTGATGCCTGTTTCGGGCGGACTTTCGGCTTATATTTCGGCAATTTTAATTTTCAGTCCCGCGACTGCAGAGGATTCCGAGCGACTTCTTGCGCCGGTTTTTCCTTTAATTTTGCTTCAAACGGCTTATTTTTTTGAAAAATTGAAAAGAGAAAACTTTACATTTTCTTATGTTTTGCCTTTCGTTTTTTTGGCAATTTCGTTGGTTTATTTGTTTTTTCGTTTTGTTAAAAATTGTTTGTTTTTTGCCGCTTAGTTTTAATAACGTTACACTTTGCCCTTTTTTATTTTGTAAAAAAAACTATTTCTTTCGCGTGAATGTTTTTGCGACTTTAATACGCCGATTCAAAGACTTTTTTTTACATTTGCAATCATTTTAGACCTGTCAATCAATTCCGATTGCTTCGAGAAATGTTTCGGGTTTATTTTTTTGATAAAAATTTGCAAAATTTTTCACTTGCAATTCATTTTTTGTAAAATAATTTTATGAAAAGTTTACTTGATATAAATTTTAATGAAAAACGAGCTTTGATGCGCGTTGATTTCAACGTTCCGCTCGACCCCAAAAATTTTTCAGTAACCGACGAAACGCGCTTGATTGCGCCTTTAGAAAGTATCCAAAAAATCCTTTCCGACGGCGGTTCGGTCATTTTAATGTCTCACCTCGGACGACCGAAAAGCGGCTTTGAAGAACAATTTTCGCTCCGTCATTTGCTGCCTTCTTTGCGCAAATTGCTTGCGCGTGAAATTCTTTTCGGCGAAGATTGTATCGGTGAATCGGCTTTTGTCTTGTCAAAAAATCTGCGCCCCGGTGAAGTTTTGCTCTTGGAAAACTTGCGATTTTACAAAGAAGAAGAAAAAGGAAATGCCGATTTTGCCCAAAAACTCGCCAAACACGGCGATATTTACGTCAACGATGCCTTCGGAACGGCGCACCGCGCACACGCTTCCACAAGCATCATCGCACAATTTTTTGAGCAAAAAGTTTGCGGATTTTTAATGGAAGCCGAAATTAAAAATGCCGAAAAAGTTTTGAACAGTGCAAAGCAACCTTTCACGGCTATCATGGGCGGCGCGAAAATTTCGGATAAAATTCTTATCATCGAAAAACTGATTGACCGCGTCGATAACCTTATTATAGGCGGCGGAATGTCCTATACTTTTTTTAAAGCAAAAGGCGGCAAAATCGGAAAATCGCTTGTCGAAAACGAACAACTCAACTTGGCGGCTGAATTAATGAAAAAGGCGAAAACAAAGGGCGTAAAATTATTTTTACCGCAGGATTCGCTTGTCGCAGACAAGTTTGCGAACGATGCACAAACGCATTTTGCCGACAACAATGAAATTCCCGACGATTTTATGGGATTGGACATAGGCGAAAAAGCTGCAAATGAATTTGCTCAAATTATTCTCAACTCAAAAACCATTCTTTGGAACGGTCCGATGGGTGTTTTTGAAATGCCGACTTTTGCCAAAGGAACTATTGCCGTTGCCGAAGCTGTTGCGCAGGCGACGGAAAAAGGTGCTTTTTCGCTTATCGGCGGAGGAGATTCTGCGGCTGCCGTCAATCAATTGGGTTTTCAGCAGCGCGTTTCATACATTTCGACCGGCGGCGGTGCACTTTTGGAATATTTTGAAGGAAAAGAATTGCCCGGCGTAAAAGCCTTGCAATAGCGTACAGAAGGTTTCTTGCCGGCGCAAAAATGTACAACGGACTTCAGTCCGTTATCCGCGCAAAATTTAACGGACTGAAGTCCGTTGTACATCAGTTTTTTGAATAATTTACACACAAAATAATTTTTTTTTATGATACAAACATCTCCCCTTGCGCCGCGCATGAGTTCGCTCGAAGAGTCGCAAACCCTCGAAATGGCGCGCCGCGCGCGTGAAATGAAAGCAAAAGGTATTCACGTCATAAGTTTGAATCTCGGCGAACCCGATTTTCAAACGCCGCAGCATATTAAAGATGCCGCCAAAAATGCCATTGATAAAGGCTATACTTTTTATACGCCTGTTTCCGGTATTTCTGAACTTCGTGAGGCGATTGCGCATAAGTTTGTTTCGCA
>JBPOJO010000434.1:0-1642 GCA_052033485.1 Bacteroidota bacterium
AGTCCCGGTCGGTCAACTACAAGTTTAATAAAGACTCAAAACCGGCTGAAACTTTCTGAAAAGTCAGAATATTAGGTATTAAAAGTAATTAAGAAAATAGGGTTAATGGTTGAAAGAAAGGTTTTTAATGACCGATGGTGTAACCGGCAACACGTCTGAGTTTGGTTCAGACGAGTCCAGGTTCGAGCCCTGGTCGGTCAACTTTAAAAAGTCTGAGCATTGCTCAGACTTTTTTTTTGTATAAAAACGAAAAAAAACTGACTTTTTTTCATTTTTTTCTTATTTTTGCAAAAAAAAAATCGCATTATGAATGCTGAACAACTCAAGCCCCTCAAATCGCGCTTAGACGCATTGAGGGGGTATCTTTGACTACGATACTAAAAAAGAAAAAATAAACGACACGGAACTCCGAACTCTCGAGCCCGGTTTTTGGAACGATGCTCAAAAAGCCGAAAAAGTGATGAAGGAACTTCGGATTTTGAAAGGTTGGACTCGGCAATTTGATGAATTACAATCCGCTTACGATGACCTCGAAACGCTCTTGGAATTTGCCAATGCAGGTGAGAATGTTGAAAAGGAATTTAATGAGGCTTTGACAAAATTGGAAAGACTGCTCAAAGATGTCGAACTCAAAAAAATGCTCAGCGGCGAGGAGGACAATCTTGACACTATCCTTGAAATCAATGCCGGAGCGGGCGGAACGGAAAGCCAAGATTGGGCTGAAATGCTTTTTCGTATGTATAATATGTGGGCTGAACGAAAAGGCTTTAAGGTCAAAACTATCAATTATAATGACGGCGATGTGGCCGGAATTAAATCTGTTACGTTGGAAGTCAGCGGTGAATACGCTTACGGTTTGATGAAAGCTGAAAACGGCGTTCATCGACTTGTTCGCATTTCCCCGTTTGATTCAAATGCCCGTAGGCACACTTCTTTCGCATCTGTTTTTGCTTACCCGCTTGTTGATGACACGATTCACATAGAAATAAATCCGGCTGATTTAGAGCGACAAACTTTTCGTGCAGGCGGAAAAGGCGGTCAAAATGTTAATAAAGTTGAAACTGCCGTGCGTTTTAAGCACGTTCCGACGGGGATTGTCGTGGAATGTCAGGAAGAACGTTCGCAGTTGCAAAATCAAGAAAAGGCTCTGCTTATGCTGAAATCACGACTTTATCAACTTGAAGTAGAGAAAAGAAATCAGCAAAAAGCACTCATTGAGCAAGGAAAACAAGCGATTGATTTTGGGTCACAAATTCGCAATTATGTTTTGCACCCTTACAAATTGGTGAAAGACGTTCGCACGGGAGAAGAAACTTCCGATGCACAAGGAGTTCTTGACGGCGACATTGACAGATTTATCAATGCTTATTTATTGAGCACCGAAAAGGTTTAAAAAAAACAGCGACCGGCAGAGGAGGTAATATTTAACATTTTTCAATGCGAAATACAGCACTGAAGTCGGAATTTATTTTAGAAAAGTAACTGTTTAGCCTGATAGCATTGCCGGTACCTTGCCGGCTAAATTTAGCTTTTTTTGGGTTCAAGTTGATTGCTTACAGTACAATCTTTTGCCAATAAGCCAAATAATTACATAGAAAAATAAATAAAGTAACGGAGATTGTGATGATTTTAGCTTGTGCTT
>JBPOJO010000059.1:0-4027 GCA_052033485.1 Bacteroidota bacterium
GAAAAAGTTTGAGTTCCTTTTCTGTTTTTTCCAAATCAAATTGATTGCGGTCGCTTTTTTCACGAAGCAAACGCTGCTCAACCAAAAGCGAATCTTTCAAACGCAAAAACTCTTTGTATGACGTAAGCGCGTTTTTGAAGTCGTCGAGCCGCTGATAAATGAGTGAAGTTGTTTCAAAAATATCTTTTCTCAAAACGGGATTTCCGGATTTTTCAGCCCAAATGAGTGCCTCTTTTGCATAACGAAAAGCTTGATAGAGGTCTTTTTGCATCAAATAAGCCTCTGAAAAAGTGAGATAAGTTGCGGCAATTTTATCGGGTATATTTTCTTTGAGACGAATATTTATTGCTTGATTAAAATATTTGACGGCTGCCGGAAAATCATTTTTGTTTTGGTATGAAACGGCTAAATTGACATAGCAAGTTGCTTGCTCGTCGTTTTTTGAAATTTTTTCGGTGATGGATAATGCTTTTTCAAAATAAAATGCAGATTTTGTATAGTCTTTTAAAAAACGATAAGTATAGCCTAAATTATTGCAAGCACTTGCAACGCCCTCTTTGTTGTTGAGTGATTCATAAAGCGTTAAGATTTTTATGTTGTTTTCCAAAGCGTCAGCTTGCTTATCGGTTAATTTACAAATATTTACAATTTTTCGATGTGTATTGATTTGCGCATCGTAATTGTTGTTTTTTTCATAAATCGGAAGAATTTTTTTGTAAAAAGCAAGTGCTTCATCGTATTTTTCGAGTGCAATGTAGGAATAACCGATGAGTTCAATGAGCATTGTCCGCTCGTTAAGCCTTTTTTCGAGAATTTGATAGGCAATATTAAAATATTCGAGGGCTTTTTCGTGCGCGTCTAAAGATTGATAAAAACTACCCAATTCTATCGCAACATTTGCCCTTGTGTCGTGTTGCGGCTGTTTTTCATAAGCGCGAAAAGCCTGCAAAAGATAGCGAACAGCGTGTGAATGTTCGCGCTGCCCAATATAAAAACGCCCGAGAAAAATCCCCGACTTTGCGGAGATTGAACGCGCTCCGGATTTTTGCGCCAAAAGAAATGCTTTTTTTGCATAAGCTACGGATTTTTCAGTTTCATCTTCCGTTACGACGGCGAGGCTGTAATTGATTTCGGCTTTGACACTGTCATTTTGAGCATTTTCCAAATCAATTATTAAGCTATTTTCCAAACTTTCTTGCGCGAAAGCTGTCAAAACAGTGCAGAAAAATGCAACAAGAAAAACGTTCAAAAAAAATATTTTTTTTGAGAAAAGCATTGTTTCCGAGTGAAACAGTTTGGATATGTCGGTTAAATTTTTCACAATAAATTTGTTTTCAGAAAAAACAGTTTTTGAAATTTTGTAGGGTCATAAAACAAAAATTTATTTGGAAAATGTCGGTTTATTGTGTTCTGATGCTGATTCCTGCCTGAATGTTCCTCCCTAATTGCGGATTGTAGCGCAAGTCGAGTGAACTTCCCGTTGCGCCGATTCCGGCATAAGCGGCATCAAATACGTTCTGAATTTTTGTAAAAATACTCAAATGTTTTGAAATTTGGTAACGTGCCGTAAAATCAAAAACAAAATATCCTTTGACACGCAGGTCAGTTTTGCTCGAAAGTCGCTCCAAAACATCTCTTGCGTACCAAGAGGAGGTCAGCACCGCAGTTCCTTGCAAATAAAGATTTTTGAACGGATTTCCGTGCAATTCGGCTTGCCCTAAAAAACGCGGCATTTGCCTAAATTCGGTGATTCGCGTTTTGCCGTCGGGCAATTTTTCACCGCCTTTTGAGAGGACAAAACTAAATGTTCCGCCGAGTTCGTGCGATTTTATGAGGTCAAAAAATTGCAATTTTATTTGCACACCTTTCAAATTCGCACCTTCGCTGTTTTCACTGTCATTCACATACGCACCTGCGGTGCTTTGCGTGCTGTTTGGATAAGTTTTGCTGTCAAAAGGTACTTCGGTGTTGTAAATTTGAGCAAGAATTTGTTGATAAAAAAGAATGGCTTCGGCATAAATATTTTTTTTAACATCAAAACGAAGCGCAAATTCTGCGGCGGAAAAACGCTCCGGCGCAAGCTCGGGGTTCGGCACTTGCAAATAAAAAACGCTCCCTGTCGAGCCGGAGGGGACAGCGACGGAATTGTAGGAATAATAAGGCGAAGGGGCGCGAAAAGCCGTTCCGGAATAGGTGCGCAAGGTGAATCGTTCATTGAGTTTGTAGAGCAAAGCGATTCGCGGATTGAAACTGCTGCCGTATATTGAGTGAAAATCGCTGCGCAAACCGAAAATTGCCGAAAATCGTTTGCGCGAAAAAAATCCTTGCAAAAAAGCGGCAAGGTTGTCATAAACAATCGGATTGTAGCCGAATTTGCCGAAAAGCGCGTCATTCAAATTGACCGAAAGCGAAAAAGCGCGGTAATTTTTGGTGTCAAAAGGAGCATCTAAATCGTTGGTTTTCGGCAAGTTACCCGAGTGTGTGTAAGAAACGCCGGTCGTAAATTCCCAAAAGCGGTTCGGTTTGAAAGTTATCAGTTGTTCGACAAAAATATCATCAGAGGCAGCATATTTATACACTCTGCCGTTCTGCCCCGCAGCAAAATTAAATTTGAAGGAGGTTTCATTGTCCATTCGGTATTTCAAAAAAGACAAATTCGTAACAAAAGCCCAACGCCCGAAATACGCACTGTGATTGAGGGCGGCGCGGGTGATGTCTTCACCGAAAAAAATATCGTTGGAATGATAGTTGTAATAGTTTGAAATTAAGCCGATTGAGCTTGCATCGGAACGACTGAAACGGTCTAAATTTAAAGTAAATCCTCGCCATTTCACCTGCAAACCCATTGAATTTGATTTGCTCGGCAAATCGCCGACAGAGGGCGCGGTGAGCGAACCGACATAGTTCGGATAATTGACGTGCGCACTGTCGGTAGAATACAAAAGCGGATTAAAAACGGCAGAATGTCCGTCGAGATTGAGCCTTTGTCTTTCGCCGTGTATGCCGTAGAAAGAATATTTGACCAAATTGCGGTCGTATCCGAATTTTCCGCCTGCACTGAAATTAAAATTTTTATAGCCGTATTGCCCCGTCATCAGGTCAGCCTGTCCCGTAATCGCTTCTTCGGGCGTGTCCGTGATGATGTTTATTACGCCGGAAAGGGCATCTGCGCCATAAACGGAGGAGGCAGGACCGTAAATTATCTCAATTCTTTGTGCATTTCGAACAGGAATCTGCTCCGAAAGCGGCATTCCGCTTACAACGGTCGGCTGTACGGGAATGTTGTTGATGAGGATTTTGGCATAATAATTTCCGACAAAACCTCGCATCAAAAAAAGGTCGCCCTCCGTGCCGCTCCCCGGTCTTGAAATCATAAAACCGCTGACGGATTTAAGGGCTTCTGCAAGGCTCGAATAGCCGTTTTTGCGGATTTCATCGCCCGTAATGACGTGAATCGTAACGGGCAAATCGCGTATGCTCCGTTCTGAACGGCTCGCAGAAATAACTTTGTCGCGCAAATTGATTTCCGGCTCGAGAAGTTCTTTTCCTGACATTTCGTCCCACTCCGTTTTCAGGCTGTCCGTGCGTACTTGCGCATGAGCGGCGTAAAAAAGAAAATTCAGCAATAAAAAACAAATTATTCGCCCTACATTCATGTTGAAAGGGATTACAGGCTGATTTTTTTAGCAACAAAAGTATGCATTAACCTTTTTGTAAAACATTGCATCACAAGATATTATCCTGCGAATGAAATTTCTTTACGACGCAAAAGACAGTTTGCGTTTCACTTTTGGGTTAAATGCTTCGCAATAAAAAATTTTTAAGGCGGAGGAAGTTTCGGAAAATTAGTTTGGCATAAATGTACGAAAAAAACAATATTTTACAAAAAAAATTTTTTTTAATGGCGAGAATTTGCGGCAAATGAGCTTTTTTTAAGGCTGAAACGTCGGAGATTTTTCGATAAAAAATTTCGTATTGCGCAATTTTTGTGTACATTTGCATCGAAAAAATTTATTATCAGTCATGC
>JBPOJO010000742.1:0-5311 GCA_052033485.1 Bacteroidota bacterium
CGGGCAAATTCTTGTCGAAAGTGAAGAGCATATCGGAACTACATTTTGGGTCAAAATTCCGACAGGATTGCCCTCATAGATGCTTTGATTTACTTTTATGCTGCTGTAGTTTGGGTTTTAAATTAAATTACTTTAAATGATTGCGACATGATATAGGATTTATTCAAAAAATAATTTTTCAAACTTCACTAATAAATTCTTTGTGCACTGTTATTTGTAATCCTTTTTCCAAAAATTTGCACCATTCAGTCCGAAGCGTAGTTCGTAAAACGATGTTAAAATTTAGCTGAGCAATGTTAATATATTTAAACGTCCGCCGTCGCTTGTGAGGACACAAACTACGGCGGATAGTCGTTTGTGAGGACACAAACAACGGCGGATAGTCGTTTGTGAGGACACAAACAACGGCGGGCAGTGATTGTAAGGTCGCAAGCTGAAGCTCGCGCTACACACGGCGGTCAGATTTATTTTCACAATTAAATTCAATAAATATATATTAAAAATTTATAAATTTACAGTTTTCAACTTACTACTCAATTTCAATAAATTCCGCAAATTTTCATTTACGGATTATTGAAATTTTAATACTATAAATAACTGACGCCTATCGAATATGCGTGCATTTGAATAGTCAAATATTTGAATACACGCATATTCGGTTTTGTTTTCATAATAAATCATTCAAATAGGATAATTAAATAATATCCCAATCTTGGTTCAATACCGGCAATAAATAGTGAGCGGTTAAATCAAAAGTACAGGGCACAACGGAAACAAAATTGTTCTTAACAGCCCATTCATCGGTATCTTCTCCGTGGTCGTAGCCGAAAAACTCGCCCGCAAGCCAAAAATATTTTCGTCCGTAAGGGTCAGTTCTTTCATCAAATTTTTCCAACCATTTTGCTTTTGCTTGTCTGCAAATTCTGATGCCCCGAACGGGTTCATGGGAAATTTTGGGGATATTGACATTCAAAGCAGTAGCTTTCGGAAGATTCGTTCGCATAACCTGCCGACAAATTTTCAGCACAAAGTCCGAAACATGAGAAAAATCAGCATCAGGCGTGTAATCGCAAAGCGAAAAACCGATTGCAGGCAAATCTTCTACCGCAGCCTCTATAGCAGCCGACATTGTGCCCGAATAAATGACATTTATTGAGGTATTGCTGCCGTGATTGATGCCGCTCACGACAAGGTCGGGAGATTCGGAAAGTATATGATTTTTAGCAATTTTAACACAATCTGCGGGCGTACCCGAACATTCATAACTTTCAACACCGATTGCGTCGAAAATATATGACTTTCTGAGTTTAAGCGGGTCGTGAATCGTGATAGCATGTCCCATGCCTGATTGCGGTTTATCGGGAGCGACAACAACAACTCGTCCGATATTTTTCATCAACTCCACCAAGACTTTTATGCCTTTAGCCGTGATGCCGTCGTCATTTGTAACCAAAATGAGCGGTTTTTTTTCGCTTTTATTTTCCATTCCTGTCAAACCTTAACTGCCAAGAAAGTGATGTCATCGCGCTGCGCCTCTCCGTCCATGTGAGAAATGAGGTAGTTTAACAACTCCCTTTCTTGTTCTTTAAGGGGTAAATGTATGATACTTTCTATAAAACGTTTGAGATGATGCGAGCCTAATTTAATTTTATGCGGATTCGGTTGGTCAGAAAACCCATCCGTAAAGAGATAAATGGTTGAATTAGGCTTCAAAATATAAGATTCCGTATCAAAATCGGGCAAAGATGAGCGTTTTTTATTCCTTCCGCCGATAGAGCGTCTCGTACCTTTCACTTCGTACAAAACATTGTTGTAGGTATAATAAAGCGGTCTTTTTGCACCGGAAAATGTCAATTTTGAAGTACCGTCTGCAATCGGCTCAATCAAACATACCGCAATGTCCATACCGTCATTATTCGGACTGTTTTCGATATCTTGTTTGAGTGCGCGCTGTATCGCAAGGTGCAATCCTTCGAGAACAGAGGCTAAATCATCATACTTTTTTAAATCCCCGACAATTTCGTTCAACAAAGATGTTCCGATAATGGACATGAACGCACCCGGAACGCCGTGCCCCGTGCAGTCCGCAACTGCAAGGTAAGTTTTGTTGTCCAATTCTTTTGCCCAATAAAAATCACCCGAAACGTAATCCTTCGGCATATAAATTTCAAAATGCTCGCGGAAACGCGCTGACAATTTTTCGGCGGTCGGCAAAATAACCTCCTGAATATCTTGTGCGTAGCGCAAACTGTCTGTCAAAATGACATTTTTATGCTCAATTTCGGTGTGTGCATCTTCAAGGTCTGCATAAGCACCCGAATTATCAAGCGCAATCGCAACGTAAGCGGCAAGTGTTTCGAGAATTTTAACATCTCGGTCTTTGTAGGCATTTCGGCTTTCACTTTGTACGGACATCACACCCAAAAGTTTATGTTCGGTTTCAAGCGGCACAAAAATAACCGAATTTCTGTTTTCGAGCACACCTTGACGGAGCGAGGGCATAAATTTTAAAAAATCAGCCGATATGTCGTTTGAAAAAACCGTTTTTCTGTTTTTAAGACAAAAAATAGAAATTCGGTCATCTTCATGCAAACCAATGATAATGGGTTCTTTTTTCTCGCCGTTGAGCAAATATTCTTCAAAATATAAAACGCCTTCCTTCGGGTCATAAAGTCCTACCATAAAAGCAGTTACGTCCATCATGAGTTTGATGCTGTCATAAACAGTCGCAATAATTTTCGGCGCGTCAAGCGAAGCAGTAATGAGTTTTCCTATGTCCGAAAGGAGCATAATGTCGTTAAAAGCTTTATTTAACTCTTCTTTGCTCTGCATAATTTCATACGCCTGTTTCTCGAGTTCAATATTTTTGGATTCAATGTAATCGCGTTGCTGCAAAATTTCTTCTTTTTGCTCCAAAAGTTCGTTGTTAATCGCCGTAATTTCAGCCGTTCGACGCTTTACTTCCATTTCCAAAGCGCGTTTTTGGTCTTCCACCGCTTTTTGTCTTTCCTCTTCTTGCTTACGGCGCATATCAGCCTGCTCTTGTATTTTTTTATTTAATTCTGTTTGAATCAAATTTATTTTATCCGCGAGTGCGACTGAAAAGAGGAGTGCTTGCATAATTTCACCGATTTCTTCCGCATGAAGAACCAAAGGTGTTTCCGGAATTAGGTCGGCTATCATTAAAATAAGCACAATTTGACCGGCAAGAAAGAATACATTTGCCAACAAAAAGTACTTTGCGGGGCGATAACCTCGGAAAACAAACCATACATTGAGCAATAAAATTAGCAGAATTGTCAAAACTGATAGTGAAATTTGTATATACAAATTCCAAAATTCAAAAACTGAAGTTAATACAACAAAAAGAAGCTGTCCGTAAGCCAAAACACGCAAAATGTCTGACCAAGTTTTTGATTTTGTTTTTAAATTTAAAAACTGAATCGTGAATTGTATGAAGAAAAACCAACTCACCGAAAATAAGTTGTAATAGACCGGACGGTCGTAAGAGGGCGTTTTTTCCCAAAAAAACTCCAAAGCAAAGCCTTCCAATACAAAATTTGAAAAACCGGAAGTTACGACAAACAAAACATAAAACAGATAGCTTCTGTCGCGAACAAAGAGGAAGAGGAAAAAATTATACAGCGCAATCACAATGACCGCGCCGATGTAAAAGCCTTGATAATAGCGTGTTTGCTGATAAGCCGAAATGCTTGTCGGCGCATTTTTTAGCTTAATATCTTCGATAGTTTTTAAAGATGCTTTGTTTTGTTGATTAAAAGGGGTTAGAAATGCAAGATGCAAATACAACATTGTCTCTTCACCCGGTTCCAATGAAAACAAAATATGGGGAACACGCCCGATAAAAACCTCCCTTTCATGCAATCCGTAAAGCGTTCCTCCCTTTTTTCTCAAAAAATCTGCTTTTTCTTGCGGCAAATACAGGGTAGCATAATCAATTCCGTCAACCTCTAATAGTTGTTCCAAGCGACGCGGAAATTTATTTGAAATACGCAATCGCAGCCAATATGCCTGAATTTCACTGCTTTGATAATCGCCCGCAGACTCCACCGGGACAAATTTATCAGAAAACGAAGACACTACGTCCTCTATTCCCAAATTATTTTCGCGGTCTGTGAGAATTTCCGCATAGTCAATGATTTTAAACTCTTTTAAACTGTCTTTCAGCACCAAAACTTTAGCCTGCGAAAGACCAAGAATAGGCACTAATAGCATCAGAAAAACAAGAAGTATTCTCAAAAAACCCATCTCTTACGCACATTCAAAAAATATAAAAGCAATATTCAAAAATTAAGCCGAAAACTACCAAACACATTTACACCCAAAAGTAATTTTTTTTTCAAAAATAAAAGCATTTAAGCGCATTTTTTTTCAATATTTTCTAAAAAAAATTACCGAAATGTTCAGATGCTTACTTCTGACAACATTTCGGTAAAATTTTCAGTCCTTAAAATCAAACGAATGCACAATATCTGTCGTTTATTTCTCACATTCTTTGAGAATAAAACAGCGTTTAAACCCGGTCAGAAGTCAATTTTGCGGCAAAATATTCTCTGTTCATACGCGCAATCGTCGTAAGAGAAATTTCTTTCGGGCACTCTGCCGAGCATGCGCCCGTGTTGGTGCATGAGCCGAAGCCTTCGTCATCCATTTGTTGTACCATGTTTTCTACACGTGCTTTTCTTTCGGCATGTCCTTGCGGTAAAAGAGCCAAATGAGAAACCTTAGCTGCCACGAAAAGCATTGCTGAGGCATTTTTGCAGGTTGCCACACAAGCACCACAGCCGATACACGTTGCGGCATCCATCGCTTCGTCCGCTATATCTTTCGGAATTGCAATTTCATTCGCATCTCTTGCACTGCCCGTATTGACCGAAACAAAGCCGCCTGCCTGAATGATGCGGTCAAAAGCCGAGCGGTCTACCGTCAAATCTTTGATAACGGGGAAAGGTTTTGCACGCCACGGCTCTATGGTAATGTGGTCGCCGTCGGGAAAAACGCGCATGTGCAACTGACAAGTCGTTACACCGCGCAAAGGTCCGTGAGCGCGCCCGTTGATAAACATGCTGCACATTCCGCAAATTCCTTCTCTGCAATCGTGGTCGAATGCAATCGGGTCTTCGCCTTTATGCAAAAGTTGCTCGTTAAGTTGGTCAATCATTTCAAGGAAAGAAGAATCCGGTGAAATGTTGCTGACTTTATATGTTACGAACCTGCCCGCATCGGAAGCATTTTTTTGCCTCCAAACTTCAAGGGTGTAGTTTCTGCCTTTAACCTCTGCCATTTTTTT
>JBPOJO010000647.1:0-16935 GCA_052033485.1 Bacteroidota bacterium
TTGTTTTTATCTCCGCAAACGACCTCTCGGCCCGGCGATAGCGGTGTTTTTTGGTAAGAACGAACTTTCCGACTGTATTTTTTTTTTTACACGAAAAATAAAACAAGCATGGACGACGAAAAAAAAAACTATGTACTCAAAACATCAACGAATTACTTGCGCAACTCTCGCTTGAGGCTTTGTTGCAAGTTCAGGAATGGACGGAAAAACTTGCTGTCGCCGAAAGTGTCGAATTAGCGGCATTGCTTCCCGATGATGAAAAATCAGCTTGGGCGCAAAAAGGGTAAAGCTTTTGAAAGAAAAACGATTTTTTTCAAAAAACACCTACGCGACAAGCAGGGCTGAGGTGCTTTTTTGTTGAATTGCTTTTTTGTACTTTTGTGCGATGTAATGTGCAGTGCTTTTTTGCTCTGCCTGTCGCGAAGCCGTGTGCATTGTGTGTGATTTTGATAAAAATAATACAAAATGATAAAAAAAATATCTATTAATAACTTCAAGAAATTAGAAAATGTATCTTTTCCGATTTCTCAGTCTGTCGTAATCATCGGTCCCAACAATTCAGGAAAATCTACCATTTTCCAAGCCTTGTGCTTGTGGGAAATTGGTGTAACAAATTACCTTGCAGCATTTATAAAAAATGACTTAGATAGGAAAGGCTTTGTCGTTATAAATAGACGAGATTTAATTAACAGTCCGATATCAGATGCCCGTTTTCTTTGGCGAAATAAAAAAGTTACCGAACACTCAAAGGATACTAAAAGTCAACATATTAAACTTGAAATTGAGTTAGAAGGAGAGAATAACGGAATAAATTGGGTTTGTAAAACCGAATTTAATTTTGTGAACGCCGAATCTTTTACGTGCAGAATTGTAAGCGGCTTAAAAGAAATACAGCAATTATATGAAAATGATATGGGCATTCATTTTGGTTTTTTACAACCAATGTCAGGTATATCCACACTCGAAGATAAACTACAACAAGGAGCAATAGACAGAAGATTAGGCGAAGGTAAAACAGCAGAAGTGTTAAGAAACATTTGCTACGAAGTGCTTTATCCTGAGATACACAGTATCCAAAATGCTGAAAAAAATTGGGGAAGTCTATGTAAAGCCGTTGAAGAAATGTTTGGTGCAAAACTTCAAAAACCTGAGTTTATAAAAGTGACGGGTACTATTCAGTTAGAATACATTGAAAATGGGATAAAGTACGATATATCATCGGGAGGGCGTGGCTTTCAGCAAATTTTATTGCTTTTAGCCTATATGTATGCGTCCCCTAATACGATTTTGTTGTTAGATGAACCCGATGCACACTTGGAAGTTATCCGTCAAAGGCAAGCATTTCAATTGATTAATCAGTTAGCAGAAGAAAATAATTCTCAAATCTTAATTGCTTCTCATTCTGAGGTGGTGTTAGATGAAGCCGCTGATGCCTCAAAAGTTATTGCTATCATAGAAAATCAAGCCATTGAACTTAATTCTAAGTCGGATAAACGATTTAAAAACATCAAAAGAACTTTAACGGAGATTGGTTGGGAAAAATATTATTTGGCGAAACAAAAAAAGCACGTCTTGTATTTGGAAGGAAGTACAGACAGAGAAATGCTGCTTTGCTTTGCTGACAAGTTAAATCACCCTGTTGAACATTTGTTAAGACTTGCCAATGTTGATTATACAGGTGATAATGTGCCGCACACAGCAGTTCAAAGATTTAGAGCCATGCAAGAGTTTTTTCCTGAATTAAACGGATTGGCTATTTTTGACCGAATAGATAAAAATTTGTCGGACATAAAAGACCTAAAAATTATTTGTCTGAAAAAGAGAGAATTAGAAAACTATTTTGCACGTCCGCACATCTTGCTAAAACACGCACAACTGTTAAGCCATAAATACAAACAACATAGTCCGATTAAATTAAAGGAACTCATGCAAGAATGTATAAATGAATGTACATTGCCCATTCATTTAAAAAATCTAACTAATGAATGGTGGGATAATGAGAAAATGAGTACAAATTGGCTTGATTTAATTTTTTCTGAATTTTATAAAAGAATTGGCATGCCGATAGATTTTCGTAAGAGAGATTATTACGAACTCATCAAATTACTTGAAAACAGTGAGATTGATACAGAAATAATTGAGTGTTTAGATGCAATCTATGCAATGCTAAAATAAAACTTATGTTTGCTAAAAGGCGGGCTAATGTGCGTAATTTAGGATTATATCCGCCCGAACAACCCCATCTTTCCGACAAACAAAAATTGTTTACAGCGGAAGTTGCAATTTAATTGAGCAGATTTTTCTCAAAAAATTGGGGGAGTAAATTTTTGAGTTCTCTGTCGTTTTTTTGGGGGGCTTGCGCGGCGAAATTTCCGCGCACAATCCCGCCAAACCGTCGAAATTTTGCGCATATCGGTCGGTTTTTTCGTCTGACTGTTCTTGCTTCGCTATCATGGCGTACATTTTTTTTCTCCTTTTCCATGTTCTTTGGGCTTTTAAATTGATTGCGCGCAAAGGTAGGAGAAGTATGTTTGGAGAAAAAGATGGGGTTGCTCGGGTGGATACTTATTCTGACACTTTTTGCTTCTCAATAAATTTTTTTGAAAAGTATTTTTTTAACATATTTAGCCGAAGAGAGTTGGCTTTTTCTGTACGCTCATCGCTGCTTTCACAAATGGTTTCTTTGAGAATATAACGCTCCGATTCTTTTACAAAGCGCATCGTAACAGTATGAATATGAGGTAAAAACGGCGAGTTGAAAAGCACTTGACTTACAATTTTCTCTGTTTCTACATATTTTCCATCAACAATTTTATAAACAATTGACTGATTTGGTATATACCACCACCCGCCAAGAGTTTGCAAGGCGTATTCTTTTTCCTGCTCAGGCAAATATCCGGAAAAACAGGAATAAAAGAAGCAAAATCTATTTTGTGATGGCTTAAACAAAGAAATACTTTGTAGCATATTTCCGTGTATACTTGGGTAACCCATGAATATGAGGTCAGAGAAGCCGTCTTTGTTAAAATCATCTGCATAAACGGTGTAATAATCCTTCGCTGATGCGCTAAATTTTTGTAAAATCTTTATGCCGTCTTTTTTTTCAGCCAAAAAAATTTGGTTACTGTCGGCACAAATAATTAAATTTTTCGGTAAAGTTCCGCCGACAGTCAGGAAATTAGAACTGCTTTTTAACGTTTCTCCATTTACATCGTTTTCAATCAAATATAAACTATTTTTAACATTTGTACTGTCTTGAATTAAATTTTTTCGAAATTTTTCCGCAAGTATCATATTGTCCTCAGGCATGATTTTTTTCTCTTCTCCCTCGTAAAAACAATCAGGTTGACTGACAAAATATTCGACTGTAGTTATTGGCTGCGCTAATTCACGTCTTATTTTTTGCGCAGCTTCCTTGTCTGCAAAAGTTGCCAAAACTAAACTGTCCATAAATTGAGAAACAGGATTATTTTCAGAAAGTTGAAAATTTTGGTCAAAAGTCGCATACTCAATATTTATTGAATGATTTTTTTTGCTTGAAATACTTAAAATTAATGAAAAAGTTTGCCCGTTGTCAAATTTTTTGTCTATCCAATACGCAAAACTCTCATAAAAAGGTGCACCGATTCTTTTTAAAAGTGTATTGTAAAAGTCAAACGCGTCAACTTCTGTTTCAAAACTGCGAGTGCCCGGCATCACAAATTCGTTGCTGCTTAAGCCTCTTTTAAACGAAACAAGCAATTTCGGATTTGATTTTTTATTTTTTATTTTTAGTTCGGTAATAATTTTTTTGTCTTCACGTTGAAAGTGTCGCTGTTCGCCGGTAAGACTGTCATTTTCACGACTCAATTCCGAATTTGAAACATGCTTATTTTTGCTTGTTTTTGAACAAGAAAAAGTAAAAATAATGATGCTGAAAATGAAAAAAACGAGATATTTCATGAGTGTTCAAAGTTTTGGCAAATTAATGAAATATCGTAACTGTTTAGCCGGTTTGCCCAAAAATACAGCGCGAGCTTTAGCCGGCGAGCTTACGTTCGCTTGTTGCAGGATACCAACCTCCAAGTCCGCAAGCTAAAGCTCGCGGTACACCCCGACTAAACAGTTACGAAATATCAAGAAAACTAAAAGATATTTTTTGAAACAAAAATTGTTTGCCCTGAAAGTTTTATGACTTTATGCCTCGACAATCAATAAGAGGCGCGTCGAATCGCGAATTTTTTGCAACACATACGCTTTCGAGAAATCAATTCTCGCAACAGAAGCGTTTTTATGCTAAAATTTTGACAATCAAATCATTAAAAAAAAGCCCTTCGGCAAAACAAGTGAATTTATTTTATTTTGTCAAAAAAAAACATACCTTTGTGCAAAAAAAGTATGATTCGACAAATTACGACTTGGCTGTTCTTTTTTTTCTTGACATACATCAATGCCGCGCAAGGGCAAAGTTTTGCGGTTTTTGAAAAAAAATTTACGCTCGGCAAGGAGCAATTTGAACAAAAAAATTACACTGCCGCAGTTGAAAGTTTTAAATCCGCCATGCAAAACCACCCGAACAATACCTACGTGGTTTATGCATCTTTTTTTTGCGCTTTGTCGCATTTTGAGTTGCAGCAATATGCCGACAGCAAAGTTATTCTTGCCAAAATAACGGAAAATTACCCCAAATGGACGCAAATTGACGATGTCCAATTTTGGTACTCGCTCTGTCAATTCGAACTCGGTTTTACCGCCGACGCGATGAAAATACTCTCAGGGCTTGAAAAAAATTATTCTTTTTTCAACGTTTCTCAAATTGCCAAAAAGCAATTTTTGCCGCGCTCGTCTTACGAACAGTTGCGCTTTTTGTACCTCACCTACCCGAACGACCGCGCTTTGGCGGAGTGTCTTGCCGATAAAAATATGGCATTTTCGGAAGCTGCAAGGGACAAAACTTTACTTGCAGACATCAAAACAAAATTCGGATATACACCGCAGGCGGCACCAAACGTGAAAGAAAATTCGGCTGTAAAGACCGAAACGCCCGCATCAAAGCCCGAAAAAAATGCCGTTTCTTACATCAAACCGTCTTACAATGTTGCCTTGCTGCTCCCTTTAAATTTGTCCGAATATGAAACGGACAATATAAAGCGCAAAAACCAATATTTGATGGATTTGTACCTCGGTGCAAAAATTGCGGAGGAAGAAATTAATCGCGACGGGAAAAAAATAAATCTCTTTTTTTATGACACCGAACGAGATGCAGGTAAGTTAAAAAGTATCCTCACGCCCGAAGAAATTCGCAAAATAGACCTTTTGCTCGGACCCGTTACCGCCTCCGGTTTTCAAACCGCATCAAAATTACTTACGGAAACATCACCGCAACTTGCTCATTTTCACCCGTTTGCCTCTTACGGCGAACTTGTTGAGGGCAAAAATAATACTTTTCTTTTTGAGTGTTCTTACAAGGCGCAGTCGGTCGCGGCATCAAAAATTATGCTCGATTCTTTGAATCGCAAAAAAGCATACATTATTTACGGCGAAACGAGAAGTGATTCCGTGCTTGCACATCATTATAAGGCTGCGGTAGAAAATAAGGGCGGCAAAATTGAGCTTTTTGCACAATACAAAACGGCTAACAATTCGTTTCGAAAATTACAGGAGCAGTTGATTAGAATTGCGCCCGAGCCGCCGAAGTTGTCCGAAAAGGATAAAAAAGACCTCACGCCGGAAGAAATTCTTGAAAAAACAAAGCCCAAAGAGGATTCGAGTGCTCACATCGCCGTTTTCACGACGCAACAAGCACTTGCGATAAATGTTTCGAGTATTGTGAGAATTTCACAAATTGATATTCCGATGGTGGTCAATAAAGAATGGCTGAATTTTGAGCAGGTGGGCTTTGAAAATTTCAATGACAAAAGAATTTTTATTTTGCACCCGTCATTGCCGAATACATCTTCGGAGCATTTTACGCCGTTCATAACCGAATTTTTGGCGCGGAGCAATTTTTATCCTTCCGAATACGCTTTTATCGGCTATGAAATGATGGCTGTTTTGGGGCGCGAGCTTATCGAAAACGGGACAAATTTTGCTGCGGAGATGCGAAAAAAATCCTTCTTACCCGGCAGAATCATGTTCAAACACAACTTTTCGGGCAGTCAATTCAACAATATTGCACCTGTTTTGCAATATAAAGCGGGTTTGCAAAAAATTATAATTTTCTAAAAAATTCGCAATCAATCTCATATTTTTTTATTCTCTTTTGGGCTGAAATTGTCTGAAAGAGAATAAAAAAACACAAAACGCTGACGTTCGTGATGAAAAAACAAACTAACACGAAATACGTCAACAGGATAAACTTTTCTCTTTGTCCGTTCGGGGTTTATTCGTCAAAATAAATTCATTTGAATTATTTAGCCGGAGTGTACCGCGAGCTTTAGCTTGCGGATTTAAGGAGGAAAGTATTCTCAACAAGCGAGTGTAAAGTCGCAAGCTAAAGCTCGCGCGGTACATTCTTGGGCAAACCGTCTAAATAGTTACATTCATTTGTAATAAGCAAGAATATGTGCCTGTTGCCTGTAAGTATTTGTTCAAATTGATTGTGAAAAGAAATCTGCCCGCCGTTGCAAAAAAAGTATCGCCGGTATCTTGCCGGCTTCTTAAAAACAAAGTATATGAGCAAGATGCTCGCAATACCCTGATTGAATTTTTAAAAAATAAACCTGAACTCGTAATTAGAAAATCCTGATTTTCTAATTACGAGTTCAGGTTTGAAAACAAAAAAATTATTCCAATCCCGAAAAATCGAAACCTTCCAAATATTTTGTCGTAAAAATGCCCGATTTGAAGCCTTCGTCGTCCATGAGTTTTAAATGCAAGGGAATTGTTGTTTTGATGCCTTCAATGACAAACTCTTGCAAGGCGCGTTTCATTCTCACAATAACTTCCTCGCGGGATTGCCCCGTAACGATAAGTTTGGCAATCATAGAATCATAAAAAGGCGGTATCACATAGCCGGCATACACGTGTGTATCCACACGCACGCCGTGTCCGCCCGGAATGTGCAGATGTTGAATTTTGCCCGGCGAGGGTCTGAAATCTTTCGCGGGGTCTTCCGCATTGATGCGACACTCCATCGCAAATTGTTTGGGGTAATAATTTCTTCCCGAAATCGGCACACCGGCAGCAACCTTAATTTGCTCTTTTACCAAGTCAAAACCTGTAATTTCTTCCGTAACAGGGTGCTCAACTTGAATCCGTGTGTTCATTTCCATGAAATAAAAATCGAGGTGTTTGTCCACCAAAAACTCAATTGTTCCCGCTCCTTCATAAGCAATTGCAGCGGCAGCTTTGCAAGCGGCTTCGCCCATTTTGTCGCGTAATTCTTGCGTCATGACGGGTGAGGGGGCTTCTTCAATCAATTTTTGATGCCTGCGCTGAATCGAACAATCGCGCTCGGAGAGGTGGCAAACGCGCCCGAATTGGTCGCCGAAAACTTGAATTTCTACGTGTCGGGGTTCTTCAACAAATTTTTCCAAATACATTCCGTCATTGCCGAATGCCGCCGCCGCTTCACGACGCGCATCATCCCATGCTTTGCGGAGTTGCGCATCATCTTGGCACACGCGCATACCGCGTCCGCCGCCGCCTGCTGTTGCTTTGATAATAACGGGATAAACAATTTCGTGTGCTATTTCAATCGCCTGTTCGACCGATTCGAGCAGCCCTTCTGAACCGGGAACGGTCGGAACGCCGGCAGCCTTTACGGTTGCTTTTGCCGTTGATTTGTCGCCCATTGAGCGAATCATTTCGGGGGACGCACCGATAAATTTTATATTATGCTGACGGCAAATTTCTGAAAATTCGGCATTTTCGGACAAAAAACCATAACCGGGGTGTATCGCGTCCGCATTAGTAATTTCCGCGGCAGCAATAATATGCGGTATTTTCAAATAAGACTCTTTGCTTGGTGCTCCGCCGATACAAACCGCTTCGTCGGCAAACCGCACGTGCAAACTCTCCTTGTCGGCAACAGAATATACCGCAACGGTTTTAATGCCCATTTCTCTGCAAGTGCGAATAACTCTTAATGCAATTTCGCCGCGGTTGGCGATAAGTATTTTTTTGAACATAATTTTGTGTGTTAATCTCAACTTCGCAAGTCAAAAAAAACGCCTTTTTTGATTTCATAACACCCTAAGGGTCTTGGAGAGCCTTAGGGTGTTATGAAATCAAAGACCTTGGTCAGGCGCGAAAAGCGTTTTTAAGCGGGGTCGACCAAGAACAAAATTTGGTCATACTCAACAGGAGAGGCATTTTCGACACCGACTTTAACGACTGTTCCGGAAATATCCGATTCGATTTCATTGAAAAGTTTCATCGCTTCAATGATACAAACGGTTTGCCCTTTGCTGATTTTGTCGCCGACTTTTGCAAAAGGAGGATTTTCGGGGCTTGCTGAGCGATAAAAAGTGCCAATCATCGGTGCGCGAACAGCAATAAGTCGGCTTTCGTCCACAGCGGGAGCGGCGGGCGTTTCTGTTTTGACAACAGGAGCAGCAACTTCTTTAATGGTTTCGGCTTTCGGCGCGACAACTTGTTGTGCAACGGGAGCGAGTGAAACCGTATTTTCGGTATTTTTGACGACCTGTTTGGGGTGTCTGCGAACGCTGAGTTCGAATTCTTTTGTTTTGATGTTCACTTCCGCCAAACCTGTTTCGGAGATGAAGTCAATTAATGCTCTGATTTCTTTTACTTCCATGGGAAATTTATTTATTCATTCTTTCAACGTAAGAATTGTCTCTTGTGTCAATTTTAATGACATCGCCTTGATTGACAAAAAGGGGAACGCGAACTTCAAGTCCCGTGTCGGTTGTTGCGGGTTTGAGCGTGTTGGTCGCCGTATCGCCTTTGATGCCGGGCTCAGTGTAGGTAACTTCCATCACGACGAAAGCGGGGAATTCGACATTCAAAATCGTATTAGTATCCACGTGCACGACCAATTCAACTTGTAAACCGTCTTTGAGATACTTAGGCTCTTCGAGCAAATGTTCGGCTACGCTCACTTGTTCAAATGTTTCGGTATCCATAAAATTGTAACCCATGTCGTCTTTATACAAAAAAGTATGGGGACGGCGTTCGATACGGGTGATGTTGATGGTGTGTCCGGAGGAAAAGGTATTTTCAAGGAGTCTACCGGTTTTAACGTTGCGTAGTTTTGTACGCACAAAAGCGGGACCTTTACCGGGTTTGACGTGCTGAAACTCGGCGACAAAGAATAAATCACCGTTAAATTCGATACAAATGCCTTTTTTTAAATCTGCCGTTGTAGCCATAAAAATTAAATTAGCTTTTATTAAATTTAAGGCAAAGTTATGAAAAAATTAGGGACGGCAAAAATTTTCGATTTTTTTTTGGGGTTTCTTGAGGACGGACAACACAAGACATCACTAAACCCAATAAAAGACTTAGCTTATCTCTGCTTTTTCAAAAAGAAGCAAAAAAAAAATGCCGCAAAAATATGAAAATTTGCGGCACTTGTTCAGGCAATTAAGTAGGTTTTGAGCACTTCTGCCGCTTTTTCGGGAATTGCCGTAGGTTTTTTCTTTTGCAAATCATACGCAACCATCGTTACGTCAGCATCGGCAAAAATTGTCGGCGTTTCCTGCTTTCCGATTTCCGCAATAAGTGTATGCAAAACAAAACTCGAATTGCCGATTTTTTTAACCCTTAAAAATGCCTCCGGCTGATTTTGATACAAAAGCGGTTGTTTGTAATTAATGTTGAGATTTGCAACCACAACGCCCGTTTCCGTCCAATTCCATTCCAATTTTTTCAAAAAAAGATGCGCCCTCGCCTCTTCAAGATAGGTAACAAAAACGGCGTTATTCACCATGCCTAATTCATCAAGGTCTGACCATCGCACATACACAGGCGTTCGGTATGCCTGCGCAAACTCGGTAAAAAAATTACTTAAATTACTCATTTTCGTCAATTAATGGTTTTGTAAGCTGCTTTTGTCAAACCCGCCGAAATCGCCGGAAGACATCAAAAGTAAATTCGTATTGCTTTGCTTTTGCGCAGCAATAAATTTTTCAAGCTGTTCTTTATTTTGCAAAAGAATAATATCTTTCCTGCCGAATGCCTCGCGAATTGTCGGCAATGAAAACGGCGGAAGTCCCTTTTTTTCAAAAATATTTTCGTTCAAAAATACCGCCGCTACATCGGCTTTTTTGAGCGAATTTTTATACTGAGGCAAAAATTGCGCGCTCAAACTGCTGAAAGTGTGCAATTCGAGGCAAGCAACTAATTTTCGCTTTGGATATTGCATTTTTACCGCATTGACCGTTGCTTCCGCTTTGGAAGGCGCGTGAGCAAAATCATAAAAAATCGCTGTATTTGCCTCTTTTACAAGCGGTTGCAAACGACGGTCTGCCCCTTTGAAGCCTTTCAACGCCGTATAAAAATCTTTTCCGCGAATACCGATGCGCTTGCAAACCGCTTGCGCAGCACTGATATTGCACAAATTATGCTCTCCGAAAATCTCAATTCCGATATCGCCGAACTCCGTTTTCAACTGCGTTATGCCGTCTTTTATGCGCGCAGGATGAGGCTCATAATAGGCGTGATATACGTCCTCGCGTGATTTTTCGCTTTCTGCCATCAACAATTTCACCAACTTATCGTCCCGAAAACCCAACAAAGCCCCTGCTTTCGGCGTATTCCAAACCAAACTCCGAAATGCACTCAGATAAGAATCAAGGTCGGGATAAATGTTCGCATGGTCCCAAGCAATGCCGTTTAAAACTGCAATGTGATGGTGATAATGCAAAAATTTCGGTTTCAAATCCGTCGGAGATGTAAAATATTCGTCCCCCTCAATCACTATCATATTTGAATTTTCCGAAAAAGAAACATTTTTTTCAAATCCCTGAACATTTGCCCCCACAACATAATCAAACTGAAAACGATGAAAACGCAAAATGTGCATTATCAGTGCCGTCGTCGTTGTTTTTCCGTGACTTCCCGCCACAACTATCCTTTCTTTATGCTGCGAACGGTGATAAACATATTCCGGAAAAGAAAATATTTTAATGCCGAGCATTTTCGCTTTCAAAAGTTCGGGATTATCTGCCTTTGCGTGCATACCGACAAATACAGCATCAAGCGATTCAGTAATTTTGTCCGGAAACCAACCAAATTGAAGCGGTAAAAGCGATTCCGAGTGCAAAAGGGACAAAGAAGGCTCAAAAATTAAGTCGTCAGAACCCGTAATTTGATGCCCTTCATTTTTCAAACTGACAGCCAAATTGCTCATAATGCTGCCGCCGATAGCTATAAAATGATATTTCATAGTTTTTTTGATGTAAGTATATGCGCAAATTTAATTGTGAAAAAAAAGCAGCCGACTTTGTTTGTGTCTTCACAAGCAAGAGCTAAAACATTGTTTAACAGTCGTTTGCAGGATAAAAAACAACAACAATGCGCCTCTCAGATAACACAAATAATTTTGTGCAAAAACGTATTCACTCATTTTTTGTGCAATATTCGCACAAAAGTAAATATTTTTTTGAAAATAAAATTATTTTTGGCGCATCTGCCGAAGGGTAAAAAACATTTTTTGTGACTGTTTAGCCGGAGTGTACCGCGAGCTTAAGCTTGCGGATTTAAGGAGGAGGGTATCCTCAACAAGCGAATATAAGGTCGCAAGCTAAAGCTCGCGCTACATTTTTGGCGCAACTGCCGAACGGTAAAAAACATTTTTTTCGGCAATTCGTTAGAAATATAAAACAGTCAAAAATATGCTCACTTGCTCCGAATTTACGCAAATTTTGCTCAAAAAAGTTGAACAAAAATCCTTTCGCTGCCAAAAAGATATTCGTTTCGTCATCACGCAAAACACAGATGAACTTGCAAAAAATGCGGCAAACGAACTTCCTCTTAGCCGCAATTTTTTCCTTTCGCGCAACTACATTTCCTCGTTTTGCGAATCGGAGCCTGAAAACATGACTTTTGCGTGTGCCGCAGCTTTTAAAGAGGACAAAATGATTTTTTTTACTTTTTTGCAATTTTTTGACTTTGACGGAAAAGATTTAAAAAATCCGATGCTCCAAGAAGAAAGTTTGCAGGAATGTGCTTTCGGTAAAATTAAAGAAAAAGTTTCGGGTTTGTTGTTTAAAAAAATGGGCAAAAAAAGCCTCCGTTTGATGATTTGCGGTCAAACTTTTATCAGCGGCGATTACGCCTGTGCTTTTTCGCCCGAAATTCCTTCCGCGCAAGCTGCTAAAATTTTGCATACGGCACTGAAAAAAGCCGCCAAAGAATATTCTGCAAAAATAATTTTGGTAAAAGATTTTTCCGACGATTTTCACGGCGAAGTGAAAAATTTAGGCTATCATGCCTTTTGCGTCGACCCGAATATGCTGCTGCAATGCCGCCCCGAATGGCGAACTTTCGACGATTATCTTGCCGCCATGTCGACAAAATACCGCACACGCGCCAAAAGTGCCTTTAACAAAAGTGAAAAAATTATCTCTAAAAATCTGACGCACAGTGAAATAGTGCAAAATGAAGATAAAATCTACGCACTCTACGCCGATATTCACGAACGCGCAGATTTTAAAATCGGAAAAGTCGGACGGCATTATTTTTCTTTGATGAAAAAAAATCTCCCCGATAATTTTTTTGTCAAAGCCTATTTTTTAGAAAATGAATTGGTGGGTTTTGCCTCTTGTTTTATTTTTGACAAAAAAATTGATGCACATTTTGTCGGCTTTGAAGAGGAAATAAACAAGAAAAATGCCCTTTATCAGCGAATTTTGTACGATTTCGTGCAATGCGGAATCGAAAACGCTTGCCAAAAAGTTTCTTTCGGGCGCACGGCTCTCGAAATAAAAAGCACTGTCGGAGCGGTAGCGGAAGACCTGATTTGCCTTGTCAGATTGCAAAACAGCGTTTCTAATCGCTTGATTAAGCACGTTTTTGACTACATGAAGCCCGCAGAATGGACTCCGCGTTCGCCTTTTCGGGAAGAAAATGTTGAAAAAAAATCCGGCAAAGAAGTTCCGGAAGTCAGTGCAAATGTTTAATTTTGAAAAAAATTGCCCATGCAGTCCGAAAACAACACTGTTTCTTTTCAATACGATGAAAAACTTCTTGCAAAAGTTCAAAAACGCTGCGACGAAATCTCGCCCGCGCTTTTTTTACTCGATAAATGGCTTGCCGATTGTCTGCGTTTGGGCATTTTAAGGTTTCTCGGCAACGACGAGGCGACAGACGAAATTGCTAAACAAATGATTGACGGCAAAGCGAAAGGTTTTGAAGAAAAAATCAGAGAAATTGATTGGCACGGCGAACTTTCCGAAATAGTTGAAAAATTGTCCGAATTAGCTTTGGCAGTCGAAGTTTTGAAGCAACATGAAAAACTTTCACCTGCCGAAAAAGTTGAAATAGTTACTTTTTCCGGCTTGGACAAAAGAAAAGACGACGTAAAAACCGCTTCAAATGAGCGGCGCGAAACTTTATTTTATCTCGGCTGTGAAATTTCGCAAGAACGCAATAATCTCTACGAAAGAAAATCTTGGTTTTGGGCAGAAAACGCGCATCAATTTGTTTATTTAACTGAATTTCGGCACGGAAACGCCGATTTTCCTGCCCGATTTGAGGGCGAAACGGCGTGGAGCAGCGATATTCATTTTTATTACGGACTTTTTCCGGAACGTATTTTAGCAGACGGCATTTTTTCACCGACAGAAAAAAAAATGTCAACTTTTGATATTTTCCCTTTCGAAAATAATTTTTTGTTAATGCAAAAAAAATACGCTCAAAACTGCGGAAAATGGTTTTTTCATCAAAAAATGCCTTTCATTCTCAATGTGAAAGCAGTCGGAAAAGATGCAAAGTCAAACTTTTTCCTTTCCGATTATCAGGGAAATTGTATTAAAATTTCCGAAAAAACCCCCGATTTTTGGACTCTTGCCTCCGCAGCCGCGCAAAAAACAGCAAAAGTTTTTGGTATTTGGGACGGCAAAACTTTTCTTGCTTTATCTTTCTCTCTTCGTTCCGAAATTTTTCACCTGCACGATACGCGCCTGCGATTCAACGCTTGAGTGTTTTATTTTTGTCAATGATTATTCAAAAATATGTGCAGATTATTTCAAAAAATGACAAAAAAATGAACAAGTCTTACGAAAATTTTGAAACAAACGCCGTTCGTGTACGCGGGGAAAAAACCGCCGAACGCGAGCACACGATGCCGCTTTTTCTAACCTCCGGCTTCACTTTTGAAACCGCCGAAGAAGCACGCGCACTTTTTGCGGACGAAGCGGAAGGCAATATTTATTCGCGCTTTTCAAATCCGAATACGGACGAATTGGTCAAAAAAATGTGCGTTTTAGAGGGCACAACTCACGGAATCGCAACCGCAACAGGTATGTCTGCGATGTTCACCGCCATGATGTCGCACCTCAGTGCGGGAAGTCATGTGATAGCTTCGCGCGCCCTTTTTGGTTCGTCTTTACAAATTATTGACAAAATTTTTCCTAAATTCGGTATTTCCGCCGATTATTTTGACCTCTCCGCACCCGAACAAATTTCGTCTTTGATTCGAAAAGAAACAAAATTAATCGTACTCGAAACGCCCTCCAATCCGGGACTTGAAATTGCAGACATGAGCGCGATTTCAGCGATTGCCAAAGCAGCCGGCATCAAACTTTTGGTCGACAACTGTTTCGCAACGCCCTATCTGCAAATGCCTTACAAATTCGGCGCGGACTTAGTCGTACATTCGGCGACAAAATTTATCGACGGTCAGGGGCGATGCCTCGGAGGGGTGATTCTCGGCAATCGCGAAAACATTGAACCCGTGAAATTTTTCAGCCGCCACAGCGGGCCTGCGATGTCGCCTTTTAATGCATGGATGTTGTCGAAAAGTTTGGAAACTTTACACGTGCGAATGGAGCGTCATTGCGCAAACGCGGCTTCTTTGGCTGATTTTTTAGAAAATCATTCAGGCGTTTCGCTTGTTCGCTATCCTTTTTCGGCAAAACATCCGCAACAACTTTTGGCAAAAAAACAAATGCGTTTGGGCGGAGGAATCGTCTGTTTCGATTTAAAAGGGGGCGCGAAAGCAGCCGTGAATTTTATGGATAAACTCAAAATGTTTTCTTTAACCGCGAACTTGGGCGACACGCGCAGCATCGCTACGCACCCTGCGACGACGACGCACGCAAAAATCAGTTCGGAGCAGCGACAAAAAGTCGGTATCACGGACGGACTTATCCGAATCTCGGCAGGGCTTGAACATATTGATGACATTGTTGCCGATGTTGAGCAGGCTTTGGCGCGGTAATTTTTAGCTCATTTGAACGCTCCGTTTTACAAGAGAACAGGGGCGAAATTTTCAAAAATTGCCCTTTCCGGCAAAAACTGTTATTTTTGTATTTACACTAAAAATGCCATTTTTTATATCAAAAAAGGCATTTCAAAAAAAAAATTAAAAATATTTTCAAAAAAAGTGTGTGGTTTCAAAATAAATACATATCTTTGAAAAGTTTTTGGTTTCAATATAATTTTTTTTCAATGAACATTTATGTTTCGAATTTGTCATTTTCTTTGGTAGAAGATGACTTGCGTCAAATTTTTTCTAACTACGGTGAAGTTAGCTCTGTTAAAGTTCTTCGCGACCGCGAAACCGGTAAATCAAGAGGTATCGGTTTTGTTGAGATGAGAAGAGATAACGAAGCGACAAGAGCGATTGAACAACTTAACGGTACTGACGTAATGGGCAGAACCATCACAGTTAAAGAAGCTAATCCTCGCATGTAATATTTTTTGAACTGAATCTACATTTCACTCACATCAGATATTGCATTTACAAAAAAAACACTTTCGTAAGGAAGTGTTTTTTTTGTTTCTTGCTTATAAGGTGATAAAAAATCGGCTTTTGAGAGGCAATTTTGAGTTTATTTTGCACCGACAAGCAGCAACATTGCTCAATTAACAAACTGCTGAATGCAAAAAAGGACAGAAATAACATTTTTCTAATTAATGTTATTTCTGTCCTTTTTGAAGTCGAATAATCATAAGCGAATCGCTTTATTTACAAGCAGTTATTTCAACTATTCAATCAAAACAGCTTTGTACTTTTTAGGGCTTGCCAAGGTCAAACCTGTACCGCGCACAACTGCGCGTAAAGGGTCTTCCGCGATGTGAATCGGCAATTTTGTTTTCAAAGAAAGCCTTTTGTCTAAGCCGCGAAGCAACGCGCCTCCGCCCGTGAGGTAGATTCCGCGCTCGTAAATATCGGCGGCAAGTTCGGGAGGCGTAATTTCGAGGGCTTTTAATACCGCCTCTTCAATTTTTGACACTGATTTATCTAAGGCAAAAGAAATTTCACTGTAAGAAACTTTCACAACTTTGGGAATCCCCGTCATCAAGTCTCGACCGCGAATTTCGTAATCGTCAGGCGGCGTATCAAGTTCGGACATTGCCGCGCCGACCATGATTTTCACCAATTCTGCCGAGCGTTCGCCGATGAGCAAATTGTGCTGACGACGCATATAATCGAGAATATCTTTGTTAAAAACATCACCCGCCGTGCGAATAGATTGGTCACAAACGATGCCGGAGAGTGCAATCACGGCAATTTCGGTCGTGCCGCCGCCTATGTCCACAATCATGTTGCCGATAGGTTGTGCAATATCAATCCCGATTCCAATTGCCGCCGCAATCGGCTCTTTAATCATATATACTTCTTTTGCACCTGCTTGCTCAGCCGATTCTTTAACAGCTCTTTTTTCCACCTCCGTAATACCGGAAGGGATACAGATGACAATTTTATAGGATAAATTGTAAATTTTTTTTCCCGTATCAATCATCTTAATAAAAGCCTTAATCATCTCTTGCGCGGCATCAAAATCGGCAATAACTCCGTCTCGCAGGGGGCGAATCGTCTTG
>JBPOJO010000604.1:0-5872 GCA_052033485.1 Bacteroidota bacterium
TTTATGCGACAATTTTTAGTGTCGAGGTTTTTAGCAATCGAACTGACTTGTCATTTGTCAGGCAAGTATTGGTAAATTTTTGTTTTTTAAGTTGTTATGAATTTTTTTGAGCAAATTTTTCAAAAAAAATGACCTTTTTTGAGTCCAAAAAAACATAACAAGAAATTGTAAATTCAATATTAAGCTTGTCGTATTTTTTTTTTTGCTGATTTTTTGACAAATTGCGCAAATTTTTTCAGGCAAAACGATGCACTTTTCAGACTATAAATTTAAAATATTAAGAAAATACGCTCGAATAAGGCGATTTTTTACCGATAAACAAACCCGAAAACAATCCCGATGGCTAATTTTTGCGTTTGTTGCCCTGCTTATTTTGTTTTGGAATATTCGCAATTATTACGCAAACCGGACAAATATTTGGGAAATAGTCCCCGAAGATGCTGTTTTTTTGGCACAAACTACCGCCCCTTTGCGCCTGTTGAGTAAGACAGACAGTTCTTTTCTGTGGCAAAATTTGCGTCAAATTCCCTATTTTGACAGCCTTCATGCCGCTTCCGAACGACTTTCCGCTTTTTTCGGCGAGGAGTTGAAGGGGCATCTTGCGGACAAGGAAATTTCACTTTCTTTGCACCAAACCGCAAAAGATAATTTCGACTTTATTCTATACGCACCCGTAGAAGAGAAAAAAAGGGAGATTTTTTTGTCCCTTGCACGTCGTTATGCCGAAAAAAATCAACTTATTCTCGAAAAACGAACTTACGCGGGAACTGAAATTTATGACGTTAAACAAACGCCGAGCCTTAAAATGTCATTTTCTTTTCTTTTTTACAAAGATTATTTTGCGGGCGGAAAAACGCCTTATTTACTCGAAGAAATTATCAGAAAAGAAAATAAAGAGGAAAATTCTTTTTTTCTTGAAAATTACAAACAATTATCAATCAACGATGTCAATGCGGCTGACGGAAAAATTTACATTCAGCCTGCAAAATTTTTTAAAGCTTTTTATGCTTTGTATGACAAGGAAGACGGGTTTTTGCCGGCAATACATCGCAGCGAATTGACAAAATTGAAGTTTTCTCTGACGGAGCGCGATATGTATTTTTCGGGCGAAGCGCAATGTAACGAAACACATTTTTTAAGCCTTTTTAATCGGCAAAAACCCGTCGCAATGGGCGAAATAAAAAATTATATTCCGCTCAATACCGCTTTGTTTTATCATTTTGGGCTTTCCGACGTGCCCGCCTTTTTTGAAAAACAACGCGGCTTCATTGAAAAATTTCAGGGAAAATTCTTTGCCGAAATCAAACAGTTTCAGTCCGAAACGGATTTTCCCTATCAAGATTTTACCGCCTGCCTCTCTTCCGAAATTGCCCTTGCCGAGGCGGAATCGGAGCAAAAAATGCTCAGAAAAGCCGCTTTTGCGCGCTTGAAAAATCCGCAAGTAATGACAGAAATTCTGAATGAACTTTCGGAAAAAAAAGCTGTCGACAAAATTTTTGAGACCGAATATAAATCTTGGGTCATTCGCAAAATTGACCAAAAAGAGCTGCCTTCCCTGCTTTTCGGCAGCCTTTTTACGGGTTTTCCGGAGTGTTACTACACGATTGCGGACGGAAAATTTCTCATTTTCGGCAATTCTCTGCAAGCCGTGAAGGACATTTCAGATGCGCAATTAACGGAAGAAAATTGGGCAAAAAGCATTAAATATCACCAACTTTTCAAAAAAACAGAAGCCGAAAGTAACTTTACGGTCATTGCGGACATTCCCCGTTTTTGGAATGATTTTACGCAAAACATGTCCGGAAGCGCGAAGGGAATTTTTGAGACCAACAAAAATACATTGCTTAAATTTGACAATACCGCAACGCAATTCACTTTTCGGGAAGATAATCAATTTCGCCTCAATTCGATTTTGTCCTTGCACGGCAACGCTTTGAAGCAAAGTGTTCAAAATTTCGCGCTCGCCGCAAAAGCTAATTTTGATACCGATTTTGCGCGCGCTTGTGAAATTGTTAAAAATCATACGGATAAAAGTGAAGAAATTTTTATTCAAGACAATCAAAACAACATTCATTTGCTCTCAAAAGACGGCAAAATTTTGTGGTCGCGCACAACAGACGGCAGAATTGTCGGCAAAATTTCGCAAATTGATTTATTCAAAAACGGAAAATTGCAATATATTTTTGCGTCCAAAAATTTTATTTATGCTTTTGACAGACTCGGTCGCCCCGTCGAAAATTTTCCGATTGAGTTGCCGGAGGACATTCAAACCGATGTTTTTTCCCTTATTTTTGACGAGCAAAAACGTTCATATCGCTTTCTGATAGCCGATTCGGGCGGTTTACTTGCAATGTATGAGCAGGACGGAAATCGCTCGGACGCTTGGAAAAGAATTAATTTGGGCGAAAGTTTAGCCTCCGAAGTTTCTTTTGTCAAAATCGGAATCAAAGAGTTTTTTATCATTCCGCACCGCAACGGATTGGTCAACGTGCTCGACGAAAACGGCAAATCACGGAATAATTTCCCGATAAAAATCAATGATGCCTACCTTGCGGACGCGATGCTTGTCGAAGACGGCGGACGAATCGGCAACACGAATTTTACATTTTTTACGCAAAACGGCGAAACCGTTAAATTTTCACCCGAAGCAATTGTTTTGAAAAGAACTCAATCGGTCGCGCCGGAGGGGAATTTTTTCTTTGCCAAAGACAAAGTTAAAAAAAGAAGCGGCATTTTGATTCGACAAGAAAAAAATCGCCTTTTTGTGATGAACCAACATTCGACGCTGATTTTTGAAAAAGTTTTTGCCAACGAAAGTGCCAAAATCGTCGAATATTACAATTTCGGAGCGCACAATGAAATAATTTGTATTTTTGATACAAAAGAAAAAAATACCTACATTTTCAATCGTTCGGGCGAATTAATCAACCGAAAACCGATAAAAAGCGACAATATTGCCGTCATTTCTTTTGATGAGGCAGAAAAAAAATACAATTTGTATCGCACACAAGGCAATGAAATCTTTTTTCACTTTTTTTACTGATACTTTTTTTACTGACACTTTTTTTTTACAAAATTTTTGACCAAAAACAAGACAATGCAAGAACTTAATGACATTTTATCTTTGATTGACGGTTACATCGGCGGCGCGAAATGGTTCGTTTTTATGCTGCTCGGGACGGGAATCTTTTTCAGCTTTTACTTGGGGTTTCCGCAGTTCAAATATTTTCGACATGCTTTGCGAATTGTCAGAGGGAAATACGATGAAAAAGACGACATCGGCGACACGTCGCATTTTCAAGCCCTTTCGACCGCGCTTTCGGGTACGGTCGGCACGGGCAATATTGCGGGCGTTTCGCTTGCGATACATTTGGGCGGACCGTCCGCACTTTTTTGGATGTTGCTCACGGCGTTTTTGGGCATGACAACAAAGTTTGTTGAAGTTTTGTTGTCGCACAAATA
The DNA here is from genome assembly GCA_052033485.1 of Bacteroidota bacterium. Classification (GTDB taxonomy): domain Bacteria; phylum Bacteroidota; class Bacteroidia; order Cytophagales; family Bernardetiaceae; genus JBPOJO01. The sequence continues at coordinate 3,463 of JBPOJO010000604.1, forward strand.
TCGTGAAATCGCCGAAGACGGCACGATTGCGGGCGGTCCGATGTATTACATGAAAAATCGATTGAATTGGAAAATTGTCGCCGGCATATTTGCTTTTGCGACGGTTGTTTCGTCATTCGGGACGGGTTCAATGCCGCAGGTGAACAGCATCGCGAGCGCGCTTTCCACAACTTTCGGCATCGAAGCGATTTATACGGGCGGGGTGCTTGCCGTCATTTTGGCATTCATCATTATCGGCGGCATTAAAAGGATAGCAAAAGTAGCGGAAACGCTTGTGCCGACGATGGCAATTATTTATTTTATCGGCGCATTTTCCGTTTTGGCGGCAAATATTTCGGAAATTCCGGCTGCTTTTTTATCCATTTTTTCCGATGTTTTTAACGGCACGGCGGCAACAGGTGGCTTTCTCGGGGCAAGTGTGGCGTTTGCATTTAATCGCGGCGTAAATCGCGGCTTGTTTTCAAACGAAGCCGGGCAAGGCTCCGCGCCGATTGCACACGCGGCAGCACGTGCGAAAGAGCCTGTTTCGGAAGGCATGGTTGCGATGTTAGAGCCTTTTATTGATACGATTGTGATTTGTATGCTCACGGGTTTGACGGTTTTATCTTCGGGTGTTTGGAAGGAAAAAACATTCAATAAATTTCAAAATTCGGATATGATAGTTTTGGGACAAAAATTCACAACTTCCGATACCGAAAAATTGTCGCAAATCCTTATCAGCGAGGACAAAACGCATTATTTCACGGGTGTTTTCAAAGTGGCAGACGGCGTTATGCAAGACGAAAATGTTTGCATTATGCACGCGCGTTCGCTTGCGGAAAATGTGAAATTTTATTCTGAAGATAAATTATTTTCGGGCAGCATAGCGGTAGAAAACGGCAAAATCAGCACGGACAACATTCGTGCGGAGGGTGTTTCGCTTGTTCACAGCGCGCCGCTGACGAATTTAGCGTTTAACAAGGGGCTTTTCGGGAATTACGGTCAATACATTGTGGCTATCGGTTTGCTGCTTTTCGCCTTTTCGACGGCAATTTCTTGGTCATATTACGGCGACCGCGCGGCAACTTATCTTTGGGGGAGTTCGTCGGTTTTGTATTACCGCATTGTTTATGTAGCCGGATTTTTTGTTGCGTCGGTGATTGATACGACGATAATTTGGACATTTTCGGGCATTGCGATTGCATTAATGACCGTTCCGAATTTGATAGGCTTGCTTGTTTTGCACAAAGAAGTGAAAGAAACGATTGACGACTATTGGAAAGGTTTTAAAGAAAAACAGTTGTAATTTTTTAGGAAAAGTGCATTTTCGGCATCTTGCCGGCGCAATAGGGTAGATTTTTTGCGCCGACAAAAGAATGACGGTCTTCCGAAAGGACTGACCGTCTTTTTTATGCTTTTTGAAGAGTTGGCAGTAGCAATCGGCAGATTTTTAACCGCAGGCATAAATTTTTGCAATTTCCTCAATCAACTTCTTATAGAGTGCATCTTTTTCTGTTTGAGATAGGGCGTTCATCGGTTTTTCTGCATTGAGAAATTTATATTTTTTGAGGAAAGGGTGAAAATGAAATGCGACATCTCGCAATAAAACAGGCATAATTTTGCCTTGTTCTCTTTCGACTAATTCCATAAAACTGACCAATTCTTTTTCATTGATAAGCTTTGAGGACATAAAACTCGGCGAAATGAGCAGAACGGCAACTTTGGTTTTTGCCAATGCTGTTTCGATAGTTTTTGCCCAATCATCGCCTACGCGTATTTGTGTATCCTCCCACACATGCGCATCAATGCCAAAGTATTTGAGCGAGCCTAATTGGTTTTTCATTTCTTCAAAATGCGGCTTGTCCTCAGGTGCGTGTGAGTAGGAGATAAAAATGTCTTTTCGTTCAATGACGTTTAAATTGCTTACTAACATGGTGTTGTCGGTTTCAAACTTGCGATTTTGTGGTGAATCACCCAAAAAATATTTTTCCAAAAATACAAGTTCCTTTGTCAAAATCTCATTTTTATCGTCATTTCCGAATAATATTTTTATTGCACCGCCTTTGAACGCTGCGTTGATTTTGCCGAAAGGCACAAAATCTAAGTCTTTTTGCACATAAGTTTTTTCCTTTTCTCTTGCTGCCTTCGGAACGGCAATCTCGGAGGAAGCATTGCGGCTCAATTCTCGGAAACTTGTCAAAATCTCGCAAAGCACCTCATTATCCGCCGCCTCATGTGCCGAATAGACCCAAAAACATTGTTCTTTTTCGTTGTCTTCGACTTTTTCCGCATATTCGATGATATAATCACGGTCATTTTTTGTAAAATTGATACCCGAACGCCAAAAAATCATATCCGAATAGGGTCCGTATTCCGATAAAAAATTGACGGTGAGGTTATCGGGCATATAATTCGGAAAATGATAAACAAA
>JBPOJO010000304.1:0-18379 GCA_052033485.1 Bacteroidota bacterium
AAATATGTTACGCCTGTTTTGCTCGGCTTTATTTTCTTTTCATCATTGTTAAAACCGGCGAACGGCGATTGGGGAGCAATGTTGAGCGGCAATTTTGAATTGGACAATCAAAGTATTATCGCAAGAATGTACAACAAAAGCGTAAAATACAACAGAAGTTATTTTGCGGATTATTTGCAGGCGGATACTGACGGCTTTGTTGCAAAGCTCGATGAAAGCAAAAATACGTTTGTTTTGCAGGCAAAAAGAGCGTTTTTTGTCAATAAAGATAAAAAAATCAAGTCTTACACAGGCAACGACAAAACCGTAAAAACTTTTGATTCCATCGTTGATGTTCGCTCTTACACGTTTGATGCGGATAAAAAGCTGCTTGTTCAAAACGGTGCGGAGGTCAAAGCAGGGGATAAAATTGCAACGGGAAGTTTTATAAATGACATTTTTTTCCTCGATTTAGGAAAATTAATTTTAGTTTTACTCTTCTTGTTCATTTGCGGTTTGGTTTATTTAGCAACTAAAAGGCGTGAAATCAAAGAAAAATATCAATTATGACACTCAGCGCATTGATTCTAATGGTTACGGTGCAAGGACTTGTAACACTGATTACAGTCTATTTCATGTACAAAGTGCTTTTTTCGGATAAGAAAGGCGAAAATGCGAATTAAATTTTGGCGAGAAATAATCGGCAAAAAACAGCCTTGATACTTTTTTACCATCGGAAAGCCTTCTGAATGGTGTCGGACAAAAATGTTACGTTTTTTTGTAATTATTTAGCCGGGGTGTACCGCGAGCTTTAGCTTGCGGATTTAAGGAAAAAGCTATCCGGCAACAAGAAAATGAAAGGTCGCAAGCTAAAGCTCGCGCTACATTCTTGGCAAACCGGCTAAATAGTTGCGTTTTTTTTTCATTCAACAGCATAAAATCGAAACAAAACGCATACTTATTTTGTTTTTTCCCAATAAACTTCCCCACGGGATTCTAACCTTTTCGGAAGTATTATGCCGGTAAAAAATGACAAAAACTGCTGCCTGCCAATACTTTTTGGCGCGAATTTACACAGATGCCGCCTTTCGGGAAGAATTTTTGGCATCGCCGCTCGAAATCGGAAAAAAGTACGATTTAGATGCGGAAAATATTCGGGCAATTTGCCGTCTGCCTTTGTTGAATTTTTTTGCACAAACGCTGATAGGCAAACGACTTCACATTGCACGCGAGTTGCTTGCGCCCCTGCGGGAAGCGAATGACAAGCAATTTGAAGAAAATTTTGTCTGTTATGCCTCTCAAAACAGACTTTCGGGAGATTTGCGGTATACGGAAGATGCCCTGCAATTTTGCCGATTTTGGCTCAATAATTTCCCCGCGACGGCTGAAATAAAACGTATTTTGCATGCCGAAATTCAGAAAAAATCGCGAGTCGTTCGCAAAAATCATTTTGAATGGCATTTAACACGCCAAAGAAGAGGCTTTTCGGCGGCGATTCTCCTGAAAATCGGCGGCAAAATTCTTATTGATGCCGGATTTTCAAAGCATTTTTAGAATTTCCGAAAAAAACGCACTTTTTTATTTGCAAAAATAAAACAACTTCTTTACCTTCGCGACGAATGCCGAATCGGTTCTTTGCCGGTTGGCTATTCCGTATAAAAGATTACAACAATCATAATTTTGAAGTGCATGATTAGCTCAGAAGCTCTGTTGCAAGAAGTTGAAGCCGCAAGAAACAGTTTAAACACCGACCGGTTAGATATGTCATTCGGCGAAATCATGAGTATGTATGAAAACGGGGAAATGATAATAAATCCTGAGTTTCAAAGGTTTTACAGGTGGAATGATTATCAGAAGACTCGCTTTGTTGAATCAATTCTGCTCGGGATTCCTGTTCCTCCGATTTTTGTTGCGGAAGACGAAAACGGCAGATGGGAACTTGTTGACGGATTGCAAAGGCTTTCGACTGTTTTTTCTTTTTTCGGAATCTTAAAAAATACAATCGAGAAAAATAATTGGATGTTGCAAGACGGGGAACTGATTAACGGACTTGAGAAGTATAGTTGTAAAGAATTGCCTTTAAAACTACAATTTAACATTAAACGTGCGACATGCCGAGTAGAAATTATTCGTTGGAACAGTAAATATGACTTGCGTTTTGAATTATTTAATCGCTTAAACACGGGCGGCTCCCCTTTAACTAATCAAGAAATCAGAAATTGTATTTATAGGGGAATTTCATCTGAGTTTAATAATTTTTTAAAAGAATTATCCAAAAATGAAAAATTTATAGCCTTAATTAATCCGAATGAAAAGCAGGTTTTAGAGCTTTACATGGAGGAACTTGTTTTGCGTTTTATGTCTTTGTATCGCAACGCAAATAATGTGCACAAAAGTATTGCACAACACATGACAGATTTTATGAAAGACGCTTTAAATAAGCCTTCTTTTGACTATAAAATGTATAAGCTGATTTTTGAAAAAACGATTGACATATTGTATCCGCTCGGCGACAAAATATTCAGAAGTTCGAACGGGGTTTTCGCAACGGCTCTGTACGATACCGTGATGATTGGCATTGCCGAAAATATCAACTTGTACGGAACAGCAAAGCCCACAAAAGTTAGTGAAAAAGTGAATGAAATTTGTCAAGATGACGTTTTTAAAAGAATTACACGCTCGGGCGGCAATAACTCGGTTCAGCGAGTCCGAAACAGAATAAGAGAAGCTAATCGAATATTTGGCACAATAAATTAAATTGATATGCCATTTAGGAGAAAAATTGGAGAAGATATTGATTGGAGAGTATCAGAGCTTATGACTATTAAAACTTTTCCGTTGCACTACGAATTATCGGAGCATCACAAAAAGTTTTTTTTGAAATATTCAGTTCCTTCGATATATGCTGTTTGGGAAGGATTTGTCAAAAACAGCTTTCGACTTTATATTGAGGCTATTAACAATCTGAGATTAAATCATTCTGACTTGAATTTGAATGTTTTATCGCACGCGGTTTCTTCTCAAGATAAATTGAGTTTAGAAAATCCAAGAATGAATTTTAATTCAAAACTTGAGTTTGTAGATTTTTTTCAAAAATATATTTCACAACCAATCATTATAAACGAAAAAATTCCTACTGCGTCGAATATCAACTATGACGTTATTGCGGAAATTTTATCGCGTTTCAATTTAACTCCTTTGTCTGACATGTATAAACCTAAACTTGCGAAACTTTTGCGTTTCAGAAACGATGCAGCACACGGGGAAAGCAGTATTCCTGTCAAAAAGGAAAATATTGATGAGTTTACCTCGTCAGTCCAAGATTTGATGAATGAGGTTTTCTTAAGAATCTGTGAAGGCTATGACACTAAAAGTTTTCTGAAAACAATGTGAGCACAGAGGTGTTTATATCTTTCCTGACCTATTTTTCTTGCATTTAACACGCCTAAGAAGAGGCTTTTCGGCAGCGATTTTCCTGAAAATCGGCGGCAAAATTCTTCTTGATGCCGGATTTTCAAAGCATTTTTAGAATTTCCGAAAAAAATGCACTTTTTTATTTGCAAAAATAAAACAACTTCTTTACCTTTGCGACGAATGCCGAATCGGTTCTTTTGCCGGTTGGTTATTATCGCTAAAATTGATGACAATGTCAAAATTGACTTACATTTCGAAAGAAAAAAAAGCCGAAATTTTCGCTAAACACGGAAATGACAAAACGGCAACAGACACAGGGTCGCCCGAATCGCAAATCGCGCTTTTCACCGCGCGTATTGAGCATTTAACTAATCACTTAAGGGCTAACAAACATGATTACGCAACCCGTTTGGGCTTGCTCAAACTTGTCGGTAAACGTCGCAGCTTGTTGGATTATTTGAAAAGAAAAGAGATTGCTCGCTACCGCAGTATCATTGCAGAACTTAACATTCGTAAATAGCTTTTCGGCGAGAGTCGCCTCTCCGCACTCTCGCCTTTTTATTTTTCCCCCGCAAATGAGTCGCCTTCGCTATAAGGAAATATTCTGTTTTAGAAAAGTAGCGTACACCTCCACGAAGCGAAGCCTCGTTTTTAGCACCTCAAATTATTTTTAACAATATGCAATTTAATGTCGTAACGCAAATCGTTCGCCTCCCTGACGGACGTGAAATCAGCATCGAAACCGGAAAATTAGCACGTCAAGCAGACGGTGCGGTCGTTGTCAAATCAGGAAATACCATGATTTTGGCTACCGTTGTTTCCGCACAAGAAGCCAAAGAAGATTTAGATTTTTTACCCCGGTCGGTAGATTATCAAGAAAAATTTGCCTCTTCGGGAAAAATTCCCGGCGGTTTTTTGAAAAGAGAAGGAAAACTTTCAGACCACGAAGTCTTGGTCAGCCGCATTGTTGACCGTGCTCTCCGCCCGCTTTTCCCCGACGATTATCATGCCGACACACAAGTCAACCTCGCCCTTATTTCGCATGACCCCGACTGTCCGCCCGATGCTTTAGTCGGTCTTGCTGCCTCATCTGCTCTTGCCGTTTCTGATATCCCTTTTCCCGAATCTGTTTCGGAAGTCCGCGTTATCAAACACAAAGACGGTCGTTATATCGTCAATCCTACCCCTGCGCAAACGGCTGAATCGGTTTTGGATTTGATTGTTGCCGCGACATATCGCAACATCATGATGGTCGAAGGCGAATCAAAAGAAGTCAGTGAAGATGATATGCTTGAGGCTTTGCGCGCTGCGCATGAAGCCATCAAATTGCAATGTTTGGCGCAAGATGAATTAGCCGAAAAAGTCGGAAAAGTTAAACGTACGTACTGCCACGAAAAAAGTGATGAAGCCCTCAAAGCAAAAATGTTTGAAGAACTTTATCCGAAAGCTTACGCTGCGGCACGCCAATTGAGTACGAACAAAAATACTCGCTCGGAGGCTTTTGCTAAAATTAAAGAAGAATTTGTAGCCTCTTTACCCGAAGACCATACTTTCGATAAATTTTTAATCGGGCAATATTATCACAAAATTAAGAAAAAAGCTTCTCGCGACCTCTGCTTAAACGAAGGCTTGCGTCTTGACGGCAGAAAATTGACCGAAATTCGCCCTATTCTTTGCGAAGTGGACTTTTTGCCTTCAGCACACGGCTCGGCACTTTTTACGCGCGGAGAAACACAATCTTTGACAACCGTAACTTTGGGAACGAAGTTAGACGAGCAATTGATTGACGGCGCGACAGTTTCCGGCACTTCTAAATTTATTTTGCATTACAATTTCCCCGGATTTTCTACCGGCGAAGTGAAACCCAATCGCGGTCCCGGCAGACGTGAAGTCGGACACGGCAACTTGGCTATGCGTGCTTTAAAACAAGTTTTGCCCACCGAAATTGAAAATCCTTACACTATTCGTGTGGTTTCCGATATTTTGGAATCAAACGGCTCCTCATCTATGGCAACCGTTTGCGCGGGTACGCTTGCACTCATGGACGCAGGTATCAAAATTAAAGCACCCGTTTCGGGAATTGCAATGGGTATGATTTCGGACAGTGCAACCGGAAAATATGCCGTTCTTTCCGATATTTTGGGTGATGAAGACCATCTCGGCGACATGGATTTTAAAGTTACCGGCACCGAAAACGGCATCACGGCTTGTCAAATGGACATTAAAGTTGACGGTTTGTCTTACGAAGTGTTAAAACAAGCTCTCGAACAAGCAAAAGCAGGACGTATGCACATTCTCGGTGAAATGGCTAAAGCCATTCAATCACCCAAAGCAAGCCTCAAACCGCACGCCCCGCGCATTGTAACGCTCTTTATTGAGCGCGACACTATCGGTGCTTTAATCGGACCCGGCGGTAAAAATATTCAAGAAATTCAAAGAACAACCGGCACAACGATTGTTATTGAAGAAAAAGACAATCGCGGAGTCGTCAATGTTTTCGCCGTCAATGAAATTGCCTTGGAAGCGGCTGTGAAGTTGGTGAAAGCATCTGTGGCGCAACCCGAAGTCGGTGAAGTATATACAGGAATTGTGAAAACCATTCAACCTTTCGGTGCTTTTGTAGAATTTTTGAAAGGAAAAGACGGTTTGCTGCATATTTCCGAAATCTCTTGGGAAAGACTTGAAACCATGGACGGCATTTTGCAAGAAGGGGAAGAAATTCAAGTCAAATTGCTTGACATCGAAAACGGAAAATTCAGACTTTCAAGAAAAGCTCTTTTGCCGCGCCCCGACCATATTCCCGAACCGAAACCGCGCCCGCAATCACAGGGCAGCAGCAACGGCGGATATAAAGGCGGTCAAAGAGGCGGAAGTGGTTTCGGCAACAGAAGACGTTAATTTTTTCGCCGCCTGAACCGACATCGTTTTTTCCTACGAATTTAAAACTTACGCAAAACACGTCGCTGTTTTGCGTAAGTTATACCCAAACACATCTCTTTACATAGTTACAAATTTTATTTCAACTATATGTTAAATGTTGACGAACTTAACCTTCGGCTGCTTTCGGAGTTGCGAAGTATCGCACATGATTTAGGTTTAAAGCAAGTTACCCGCTACGCTAAAAAGGAATTAGTCAGTAAAATTCTTGAATTGCAAGAAACCAATAATAGCAAAAGGAATTTCGGAACCCAAGATTTCGACCATTCCGGAAATTTTTTCAGGGAAGTCAGGCATGAGGAGACTCCTGTTATCAAGTCTACCGAAGAAACAGGAAATGCACTTTTCGGCAGCGAACGCCCTGTTTTTAAGCGCGACGAGATAAACCCCGTTAAGCCGATTATTGAAAACCCGGCACACGAACATCATTCGCAAAACCCGAACCCGCATCATACAAGAAATTTTTCGCAAAACAGGCGTGAAAATAATTTTTCTAAACCGAACGAACAATACGGAAAACCGCATCAGCACCATATTCCGCGAAACGATAATTTTACTTCGCATGATGCAGAAAATTCACTGCCGCCGCAATACGGAAAAAGAGAGTATCAAAATTATCCTCCGCAAAATTTATCGCAACAACATTCACAACAACACGGACAACAGCATCAATATCCGCAACAAAAAAGGCGTTTTACGATGCGCGATTTTGACGGCTTGATTTCGAATGAAGGTGTTTTGGAAATTATGCAGGACGGCTACGGCTTTTTGCGCTCGCCCGACTACAATTACCTCGCAAGTCCTGACGATATTTACGTTTCTCCCTCTCAAATTAAGCTTTTTGGTTTGAGAACCGGCGACACCGTCAAAGGGGCTATTCGCCCGCCGAAAGACGGCGAAAAATATTTTGCCCTTCTCCGAATCGAATCCGTCAACGGTTTGACAACGGAGCAAATTCGCGACAGAGTGCCTTTTGAATACCTTACGCCGCTTTTTCCGACCGAAAAACTTAAATTAGGCACTAAACCGGGTATTCTTTCAACGCGGATTCTCGACCTTTTCGCGCCTATCGGCAAAGGACAACGCGGCATGATTGTCGCGCAACCGAAAACCGGTAAGACCGTTTTGCTCAAAGAAATTGCGAATGCAATCGCCGAAAACCACCCCGAATGTTACCTCATCGTTCTTTTAATTGACGAACGTCCCGAAGAAGTTACCGATATGGAGCGAAGTGTGCGGGCGGAAGTGGTTTCTTCAACTTTTGATGAACAAGCCGAAAGACACGTGAAAGTTACAAGTATGGTCTTGGAAAAAGCGAAACGTCTTGTCGAATGTGGACATGACGTAGTGATTTTGCTCGATTCTATTACTCGTTTGGCGCGTGCTTACAATATGGTTGTGCCCTCATCGGGTAAAATTCTTTCCGGCGGTGTTGATGCAAATGCACTTCACAAACCGAAAAGATTTTTCGGAGCGGCACGTAACATCGAAAACGGCGGTTCTTTGACAATTATTGCAACTGCTTTGATTGACACGGGGTCAAAAATGGACGAGGTTATTTTTGAGGAATTTAAAGGTACGGGCAATATGGAATTGCAGTTAGACCGCCGCCTCGCAAATCGCCGAATTTATCCCGCAATTGACATTACATCATCGGGCACAAGGCGCGAAGATTTGCTGTTGGACAAAGACGTGATGACGCGCGTTTGGATTTTGAGAAAATTAATGGCGGATATGAATTCTTTTGAAGCGATGGATTATTTGCTCAAAAATATGCGCGATACACGAAACAATGAAGACTTTTTAGCCTCAATGGATTCCTAATTTGTGAAGATATTTTTTTGGTTTTCGTTTACACCCTAATGGTTTCAAAACCATTAGGGTGTAAATGTTTAAATTAACGGCATTGACGAGCGTTTGTTTTTATTAATTTTTAGGCTTAATATTCGGAAATTTTTCACCAAAAAAATACTACCGATGAACAGCAACGAGCTTTTGTCTAAAATTGAAGAAAAATGCGCAGCAACGGGCGAAAACTTTCAAACCGTTTTGGAAGGTGCGCAGCATACGATTCCGCTCACGTATTGGGACTACATTCAACTCGAAACCCTGCTCTCTTTGCAGAGACCACGTACTAATTTCAAAGATGAAGCCATTTTTGTCATTTATCACCAAGTTACGGAGTTGGTGCTCAAATTGATGATGCACGAAACGGAGCAAATCACCGGCAATAATGACCCCGATGTTGACAAATTAATCGAAAAAATTAACCGCCTCAGCCGCTACACCGATTTGCTGATTAATTCTTTCGATATTATGCGTGAGGGCATGAATTACGATGATTACAATACTTTTCGAAAATCACTTGCGCCGGCAAGCGGTTTTCAAAGTGCGCAATTTCGATTTATTGAACTTCGCTGCACGAGTTTGAAAAATCTTGTCAATGAAGAGGGCAAAAAACTTTTACCCCAAAATCCGCAAATCGCCGATTATTTTCAACATATTTATTGGAAAGATGCCGGAACAGATAAAAAAACAGGCGAAAAAACCGTTACCCTCAGGCTTTTTGAAGAAAAATACATGGCTTCATTCTTGGCTTTGGCGGCTGAAATGCAGGGGAAAACGCTCGAAGACAAATTGATGAAATTGCCGCAAATTCCCGATAATTTGCGTGCCGCACTCCGTGAATTTGATGAACTGTACAACATCAAATGGCCGCTTGTCCATTTGAACACTGCCAAGTTTTATTTGGACAGCCGCAACGAAAATCAAGCCGCAACGGGCGGAAGTGAGTGGAAAAAATATTTACACCCCAAATTTCAACAAAGAAAATTTTTCCCCGACTGTTGGACAGAAGATGAAAAATCAGCTTGGGGCGAATAATTGCAGTCTTTTGAATCAAATTTTCCTATACGAATTTTTTGTATGAAAAAATACCTTTTTCTCGACAGAGACGGCACTTTAATTCTTGAGCCGTACGATTTTCAGGTGGACAGCCTCGAAAAATTGAATTTTTATCCCAAAATTGTCAGTTCGCTCCTGAAAATAAAAAATCAAAGCGATTTTCATTTTGTCATGGTTACCAATCAAGACGGACTCGGCACGCCTGCTTTTCCTTACGAAAGTTTTGAGCCGCCGCACCGAAAATTGCTGCAACTGCTCGGCGACGAAGGGATTTTTTTTGAAGAAATTTTAATTGATGCCTCTTACGAACATGAAAACGCGCCTACCCGCAAGCCGCGAACGGGCTTACTGACGCATTTTTTCAACCGAGCGGACGTTGATTGGCAAAATTCTTTCGTCATCGGCGACCGATTGACAGATGTCGAATTGGCTTATCATCTCGGCATCAAAGCCGTTTTTATCGGCAATCAGCCCGCCGATAATTTATTCCCCGACACGTTAGTTTTGTCGGAAACAGATTGGGGAAAAATTGCGGATTTTCTTGTCGAAAGAGCTCGCGGCGGAAAAGCTGCTTTAACACGGAACACAAAAGAAACGCAAATTTCTTGTGATATAAATTTATACGGCAGCGGTATTTTGCAAGGGGGAACGGGTTTTCAATTTTTTGACCACCTTTTAATGCAGTTTGTTTTCCATTCAAAAATCAATCTCACTGTCGAATGTTTTGCTGACGTGCACATAGACGAACATCACGGAATCGAAGATTTTGCCGTCGTTTTTGGGGAATGTTTCCGTCAAGCACTCGGCGACAAAAAGGGCATTTCTCGCTACGGTTTTTTCAATCTTGTGATGGACGAAACGCTTGCGCAGGTTGCGCTCGATTTTTCTTCTCGCCCTTATTTGACATGGGACGTGCCGTTTTCACGTGAAAAAATCGGCGACACGGCGACGGAAATGTTTGAGCATTTTTTTCACAGTTTTTGTACACACGCGGGCATCAGTGCGCACGTGAAAACGCAGGGGCGTAACGAACATCACATAGCTGAAGCGACGTTTAAGGCGTTTGCGAAGTCGATTTTTGCTGCCCTTTTGCCCTTCGGGAATGAGGTTCAGAGCACGAAAGGATTATTTTAAGCGGTTTAAACCTATTAGGTTGAAAAAATCCTCTGCCGTTGCTTGTGTCCTTTTCGCCGTCGCTTGTGTCGTGCCTGCCGTTGCTTGTGTCCTCACAAGCGACTTCCCGCCGTTGCTTGTGTCCTCACAAGCGACTTCGCCGTCGCTTGTGTCCTTTTCGCCGTTGCTTGTGTCCTCACAAGCGACTTTTTCCGCCTTCGCTTGTGTCCTTTTCGCCGTTGCTTGTGTCCTCACAAGCGACTTTTTCGGGGAGCGATAAAATTCACGCAGCCGCTTGTTTTTCTGACTTTTTTCGCAAAAATTATTCCCGAAACAATGCCTGCAAGCAAGAAAAATCCAAAAATGAACTTATGCCCATGAAGGAGAAAAAAAACGGAGAGCAGTGAAAAAAGTAAAAACGGAGAGACAAATATTGCCGCCCAAGCAAAGCCTTCTGTTAATATTTTCAAAAAGTGAATAAATTTCACGATAATATTTTTTTTCTCTTTAAAGTTCAATACCGAGCCAACTTACATCGTCTCGTATGTCCTGCACGTTGCCTTTATGCAGCAATAATTCGCTTTCCAAAATTTGTTTTTGTTCCGCAATCGGCTCATGCAAAGTATTTTGCAAAACCGTAAGAATTTTTTTGCGCCCGAATTTACTGCGTTCTTCATTAGGAAGATGTGCCGCACCGTCCGAAAAAAGGTAAATGCGTGAATGTTTCGGCAAAACAACACTGTGCTCGGCAAAACAGCGAATCTGACGAATTTTGCCGCCGACGGAGAAACGATTGGCAGGCAAAGTATGAATTTGATTATTTTCGGTATAGTATAAATCTCTGTGCGCGCCGCAATATTCAAGTAAAAATTGCCCGTTATTTTCCGAAATTTTACACAAAGCTATGTCAAGCCCGTCCCGATTTTCGGAAGTGTCCTGTTTGAGTGCATGACAAATCAGGTCGTGCAATTGGTCGAGGACGGCATCGGGTGAAATTTCCGTTTCGGATTTAATGACCTGATTGAGGAGCGTACAAGCCATGACGGTCATAAATGCCCCCGGCACACCGTGTCCCGTGCAATCGCCGAGCGCGAAATAAAAAGCGTGCGGTGTCTTGTTTGCCCAATAAAAGTCGCCCGAAACGATGTCTTTTGCCCAAAAAATGAATTGAAATTCGGTAACATACTTTTCAAAATCTTCTTTTTGAGGAAAAATTGCCTGCTGAATATTTTTTGCATAAGAAATGCTGTCGTTAAGCCTTTGCAAAGCATCTTGTAATTGCTCTTTCAATTCAATCGTGTCCGTCGCCGTTTGCACATCTAACAAAACACTTTCCATCTCCGTCAATGCCTCGTCAAGTATCTGATTTTGAATGATTAAACGCTCATCTTTATCAATCATCTCGGCAATTTTTTCCGAAATTGAATGCTCCAAGTGTTCATTTTGCCGCGAAAGATGCGCCATGAACAATTTATTATTTTTTCGAAGCAATGATAATTCAAGTGCTTGATTTAAAGAACTTTCTAAATCCTCTTCCTCCCACGGTTTGCTTAAATAGCGAAAAATTCCGCAATGATTGACGGCTTTTTTAATGTCCTCTTCGTCCGAAAAACCGGTGAGAATCAAGCGCGGCAAGTCGGGGAATTTAGGCGAAATTCTTTCGAGCAACTCAATGCCTGTCATTTCGGGCATTCGTTGGTCGGTTATCAAAACGGCTATATCACCGTCATTTTCCAATATTTCGAGGGCTTCTTTGCCCGAACTTGCCGTTATGATGCTGAATTTTCTGCGAAAAGAGCGTGTAAATGAACGTAAGTTAATCTCTTCGTCATCTACATAAAGAATTTTAGCGGAAGAATGCGGGGTCATAGCGTTTAATTTTTTAAAGTTCCAAAGCGATAAAACTCACATCGTCGCGAATATCAACAAGATTTTCACTGTGCAAAATCAATGCCTTTTCAAGCGAGTCCTTTTGGTCTTGCAAAGAAATATCAAGAAAATTTTCTAAAATATTCATAATTTTCTTTAAACCGAATTTTTCGCGCTCGACATTCGGCAAGTGCGGCAAGCCGTCTGAAAAAGCGTAGATGCGCGAACTTTTTTCCAAAACAGTCTCATGTGCCTCATAACACCTGATTTGTTTTGTTTTTCCGCCTACGGAAAAACGATTTGCCGCAAACGAATGTAACTTTCCGGCTTTGGTGAAAAAAAGCGGGCGATGCGCGCCGGCATATTGCAGGAAAAAACTCCCCTCTTTTTCGGTGATTTTGCAAAGTGCAATATCAAGCCCGTCCCGATTTTCGCCGAATTCTTGTTTCAGCGCGATGCAAATATGCTCATGCAATTGGTCGAGCGCGGCATCGCAAGCCGGTTCATTTTCGGAGCGAATAATTTGATTGAGCAGCGTAATCGCCATAACGGTCATAAACGCCCCCGGAACACCGTGTCCGGTACAGTCGCCGAGTGCAAAATAAAAGGCTTCGGGAGTCTTTTTTGCCCAATAAAAATCGCCCGAAACGACATCTTTTGCCCAAAAAATATGCTCAAAAGCGGTAAAATATTTGTAAAAATCTTCCGTATGCGGCAAAATTGCCTGCTGAATATTTTTTGCATAAGTAATGCTGTCCTTAATTCGCAAATGCGCTTCATTCAGCTCCTCATTTTTCCTTTCGAGTGCCACAACAGCCTTTTCAAGCTCTTTTAAGGCATTTTCCACCTCCGAAAGGGCTTGTTCAAGCATTTGATTTTGCAGAGAAATGCTTTCTTTTTGGTCTTCAATGGCATTCGTCCGCAAGCGAACTTTTTCCTCTAATTCGGCATTATGACTTTTCAACTCTTCAATCAATCGGCGATTATCACTCCGAAGCCGGAACGTTTCTTCGGCTTGCGAAAGGACACTTTTCAGCTCCTCATCATTCCATGGTTTTGTCAAATAGCGAAAAATTCCGCAATCATTCACGGCTTTTCGTATATCCTCCTCGTCCGTGTACCCCGTGAGAATAATCCGGATAATCTCCGGTTTTTTTTCCATTGCTTTTTTTAACAATTCAATTCCGGTCATTTCCGGCATTTTTTGGTCAGAAATGATGATATGCACGTCCGGTTCAGTTTCCAAAATGTCGAGCGCGGCACTGCCGGAATTAGCCGTAATGACCTCAAACTGTCGCCGTAAGGCACGCACGAATGCTCTAAGGTTGATTTCTTCATCGTCAACAAAGAGAATTTTCGGAACAGTGTGCGTATAATCGGAGATAACTGATTGCATAATTTTGGAGCTAAAAAAAACAAATCTGAAAAAAAAAATCGAAAAAATCAAGCCGGATTCAAAAATAAGCCTTTATTTTCGATAAATTTGCCGAAAAAAAAGAGAAAATGCAAAATAATCAAAAAACGCCGATTTCGGCGATTGGTGAATTTGGTTTAATAAAAAAACTTGCAAAAATTATCACGACAAAAAACCCCGAAACAAGCAAAGGAATCGGCGATGATGCGGCAGTTATTACGCCGCCCGAAGGGGAGGAATTGTTGGTTTCGACGGATATTTTGGCGGAGGGAGTGCATTTTGACCTCTCTTTTACTCCTTTGAGGCATTTGGGATATAAGGCTGTTGCCGTCAATGTTTCGGATATTGCGGCGATGAACGGGATATGCAAACAAATTACCGTCGGAATCGCGCTCGACAGTCGTTTTACGGTGGAAGCGGTCGAAGAAATTTACGAAGGAATTGCGATTGCCTGCGCAGATTACGGCGTTGACCTTGTCGGCGGCGACACAACCTCCTCGCGCAAAGGGCTTTTTATCTCCGTAACGGCTTTGGGGTTTGCGCCGAAAGATAAAATTGTCTATCGTTCGGGTGCAAAAAAAGGCGACATCTTGTGTGTTACGGGCGACTTGGGAGCGGCATATATCGGTTTACAATTTTTGGAACGCGAAAAACAAGTTTTGGCGGGCAACCCGGAGGCTGCCGTAAAATTGGAAGATTTTCAATACATGATTGGCAGACAATTAAAACCCGCTGCGCGAACCGATATTGTCTTTGATTTGCGCGAATTAGGCGTTGTGCCGACGGCAATGATTGATATTTCGGACGGTTTGGCTTCCGAAATTATACATTTATGCGAGGAGTCAGATGCGGGCGCAGTCGTTTTTGAAGAACATATTCCGCAGGATTCTCATTCGCATGATTCGGCAGTTACGGAGTTGAATCTCAGCCCTTTAACCTGTGCCTTAAACGGCGGTGAAGATTATGAATTGCTTTTTACAATTCGGCAAGAGGATTTTGAAAAACTAAAAAAACACCCCGATATTCATTTCATCGGCTACATGAAAGAAAAAAGTGAGGGGCAAAAAATCGTTTTAAAAGTCGGTCAGGTTCTTGATTTAAAGGCGCAAGGTTGGGTTCATTTTGAAAAATAAGGTGTCATTTTTATTTTTAAAATTAATTCCGTGCAAAATAAACTTGCGAAATGAACATTTTTAAGCACCGGTACTGAAAAAAGTTTGGTGCTTATTGATGCAAAAAAGGGCTTAGAATTAACTTTTCTCAAAGAAATGTCAGTTCTTGTGTGCGATACACTTTTAATTGTCCGATTACTTACGAGAAAAATTTTTAGTTATGGAATATTATTCCTTGT
This sequence comes from Bacteroidota bacterium, assembly GCA_052033485.1. Classification (GTDB taxonomy): domain Bacteria; phylum Bacteroidota; class Bacteroidia; order Cytophagales; family Bernardetiaceae; genus JBPOJO01. The sequence goes on from JBPOJO010000304.1 coordinate 14,982, forward strand.
TTTTTGAGAAAAACACTTTGGAAAACAACATGAAAAACGCACTTATTTGCATTGACGGAGTGGTCGGTGCGGGAAAAACTACGCTCGGCGAAATTGTTTGCCGCGAGTTCGGTATTAATTTTTTTAAAGAGCCGGTGGACAATAATCCGCTGTTGGAAAGGTTTTATGAAGACCAAAAACGGTTCAGTTTTCCGATGCAGATTTATTTTTTGAACAAAAGATTCAAAATGCTCAAAGAAGCCAAAAGTCTGCCGCACGCTTCGCTTTTGGACAGAAGCATTTACGGCGATGTAATTTTTGCGCGCTTGCTTTTTTTGCAAGGCAAGATGATGCAGGAAGAGTTTGAACTGTACGAAGAGTTGCTGCAAAATATGCTCGAACATACGCAAAAACCGCGTTTGATGGTCTATCTTCGCGTCAATACCGACAACGCCGTAAAACGCATTCGGGAGCGCGGACGCTCATTTGAGCAGGAAGTTCCTCTGCAATATTGGGAATTGTTGAACGACGAATACGAAAAATATTTTAAGCACTACCAATTTTCTGATTTGCTTATTCTTGACGTAAATGACATTGATTTTCGGCAAAAAGGCGCGGCACAAAACGATATTTTGCAGCAAATTCAAGCGCGATTATACGACGGCTATAATAAGGCTGCGGAAAATTTTTCTTCTGCGAAAAAAGTTGATATTTTTTAGTTGTAACCGGTTTGTCGACAGTACCGGCGGCACCTTGCCGGTGATTTTTGTTTTTTGTCGCAAGTTGCAATATGCACAACGGACTTTAGCCCTTTAAATAATGCAAATGAAATAGGACTAAAGCCCGTTGCACAAGGAAATAACTTTTGTTTTAAGCAAATTTACACCCCGAAAGGCTATTTCGAATAGAAAATGAACATTATCAAAGGCACAAACAATACGATTTCCGAAAAAAATACGATTGTAACCATCGGAACTTTTGACGGCTTGCATCACGGACATCGAAAAATATTGGCACGACTGCGCGAATTGCAAAGTGAAAATCCTGATTTTGCGACGGTGTTAATGACTTTTCACCCGCATCCGCGCACGGTTGTCGGACGTGATGAGGTTAAATTGCTTTCAGATATTGAGGAAAAAATTGCCCTCACTGCTGCCGAAAACATTGATTTTATGTTAGTTTTGCCTTTTGATAAAAAAATGTCCGAAATGTCGCCGGAGGAATTTGTCCTTGAAATTTTAATAAAAATACTAAACACAAAAATCCTTGTCATCGGCTACGACCATAAATTCGGAAAAGACCGCGCCGGCAATTATCAATTTTTGAAAGAAAATGAAAAAAAATTCGGTTTTGAAGTCATAGAAATCAGTCGCCAAGAAATTGAAGATGTCGCCGTGAGCAGCACAAAAATTCGCAACGCGCTGCTTGAAGGCAATATTCGGACGGCAAACGACTATTTGCAACGCCCTTATTCACTTCGGGGAAAAGTCGTGCAAGGCAATCAAATCGGGCGCAAACTTGGTTTTCCGACTGCCAATCTTGCCCTTTTTGAGGAGCAAAAATTAGTACCCGCCAACGGCATTTATGCGGTTCGGGTCAGTGTTTCGGAAAAAATGTATGACGGCGTTCTTGCCGTCGGCGTTCGTCCGACAATCGGCGAAAATCTTCAAAAGACGATTGAGGTCAATATTTTTGATTTTTCGGAAGATATTTACGGACAAACAATTGAAGTGTTTTTTTATGATTTTATTCGTTCAGAATTAAAATTTGAGGATTTAGATGCTTTGGTCAAAAAAATGCACGACGATAAATCAAAAGCGCAAAATATTTTAAGCATGATTTGAGTTTTTTTTGCTTCTGACAGGCATGAATAAAATTAATTTGTCGTAATGCCTGCCAATTATTCTGTCGTGAACTGTCGGTTTGTGCCTTCATGAGTTAAACCGCAGACGTTCAACTCGGGGGGCACTCGGTCTGAATAGTTGTATTTAGCCGAAAAATGAGCCGAATTGATGCGAAAATACTATATTCAAAAAAAAAAATGGCATTTTTCAAAAAAAAAATCAGTGAAAACTTGCATGATATTTTCACTTGTCGTACCTTTGCATCGCTTAAATGACAAGCGGGAGTAGCTCAGTTGGTAGAGCGCAACCTTGCCAAGGTTGAGGTCGCGGGTTCGAGCCTCGTCTCCCGCTCAATTTTGCAAATTGAGCAGTCAATTTGTTTTACAGAGATGGTGGAACTGGTAGACACGCAGGACTTAAAATCCTGTCGCCATTGCGGCGGTGAGGGTTCGATTCCCTTTCTCTGTACGAATGTTTTTTTTTATGCGGGAGTAGCTCAGTTGGTAGAGCGCAACCTTGCCAAGGTTGAGGTCGCGGGTTCGAGCCTCGTCTCCCGCTCAAAAGCTGTCAGAAATGCCAGCTTTTTTTTTGCATTTTGCCGATTTTCCTTCGCAAATAAAAAAAAACGCCTCAACTTACCCCTACATTTACCCTACAAAAACTGCAGAAATTGATTTTTTTTTCCAAAAAACCCTACATTTACCCTACATTTTCAAAAAATACATCACTTTGAATATTTTTTTTCCGTTCTTACAATCAGTTTGGTAAGAAAAGAAAAAGTAAAACATATTCGGCAAAGGATTTATTCTTGTCGAAAAACAAAAATCTAAGCGGCTTTGTCGCAAAATTTTGTATTTTTTCCCCTTAAATGTATTAAAAACTCTTTTTGCTTTGCAGAAAGAGTTTTTTTTTACGCTCAGATTGTAGAAGTTATTGCAAAAATGTAATTTCGGAAAAAGCTTTTGCCCTTGTTTGTGTCCTCAGAAACGACGGCGGAAGGAATGCAGCGCGAGCTTTAGCTTGCGACTTGCCGGAATGTACCGCGAGCTTTAGCTTGCGACTTGCCGGAATGTACCGCGAGCTTTAGCTTGCGGCTTGCCGTAATGTACCGCGAGCTTTAGCTTGCGACCTTACATAACTGATACCTTGTTTCTTCAATTCCCAAGCTAAAGCTCGCGGTACATTCCAACAAAGCAGTTACAAAAAAAATACACAAAATCACAACTTTTTATGAATCAACTTCTCCACGCTTTTTGTCTTGCCCGAAAAATTGATTCCGATGAGATAAATTTCTTTTTCTTGTCCTAAAAATTGCTTGTAATAGCCTCTGTCGTGGATTTGTTGCACGGCGGTTTCTGCGGAATCGTTTAATTTGAACTCAAAAATGTAAATACGGTTGTCGTAAAACATGACCGCGTCGGCACGCCCGTTGGACATATTGACTTCGGATTGCACGAAAAAACCGCAAAGTTTGAGGGAGAGAAAAATGATAGTGTGAAAAAAACTTTCCTGTTTTTGATTAAAAATTTGATACGGAATTGATGCAAAAAGGCTGTCGAATGTCCTTTGCATCAA
>JBPOJO010000605.1:0-7090 GCA_052033485.1 Bacteroidota bacterium
CCGCCGTCCCCGCTCGCACAATTGAGGTGCACATCAGCAATGTCTACGCAAGGGAAAGTTTTCGACACAATAGTTATATTTCTGCCAAAGCAGCAGGAATTTTGGTCGGATTGGGTTTAGAAGGATATGCTTTGGCGATAAATTTTTTGCTCTCAACACAAAATGAAAAATGATTTCAGCAAAAAAATTCGGCGAGCATAAGCGAATTTTTGTGAAGTTTTAAAAAATAAATTTTTTTTAAAAAATTATTCCTATTTTTACACACAACTCTTGCGCAGAAATTCCGAACATACATAATTGTTCTGATTTTGGACTTTTTAGATATTTTTATCAACTTTGGCGTTGATTAAGGCAAATTTATGCTTTAACGCCTTTTTTAAGTTCCGAGACAGAAAAAAATTTGTACTTGTTGATTCAAAAAGGGCAGAGAACTAATATTTTTCGTAACTATTTAGCCTAAGTAACCGCGAGCTATCTGCGCGATTTATCATGTTAAGGTCGTAAGCCGGCAAAACAGTTACTAATTTTCAAAGAAATTTTAGTTCTTGTGTGCGTAAAATTTACTTTTAAATTGTCCGATTACTTACGAACAAAATAATTGAAAATGAAAATATTTTCGCTTAAATTTTGGCTGCTTTTCACTCTGATGAGCTGCGCATTTTTTTCGCAATATCGTCTTTGGGCACAAAATTTCAAACCAAGCAAAGACCCCGTCAAAACTACCCGAATTTTATTTGTGCTCGATGCCTCCGGCAGTATGCTTGCGCCGTGGGAAGGGCGACCTCGTTGGGACGCAGCAAAGGAAATTTTGAGCAAAATTGTTGACTCGGCAAGCAGTTTGCCGAACGTTCAGACGGCTTTACGTATATACGGACATCAGTACAGCAACAAAGAAAAAAATTGCAAAGATTCTAAATTGGAACTCAATTTTTCAGCCAATCAAGGCACGGCGATTCGCGCAAAACTTGCCTCAATTACCCCAAAAGGCGTTACGCCGATTGCGTATTCCCTCGAACAAGCGGTCAATGATTTTCCGGATTCGCCGAACATGAGAAACGTCATCATTCTCATCACTGACGGCATAGAATCATGTCAGGGCGACCCTTGCGCCATCTCACTCGGTTTGCAGCGAAAGGGCATTTTTTTGAAGCCTTTTATTATCGGAATGGGCATTGAAAAAAATTATGCCGATGCTTTTGCCTGCATGGGACGCTTCATTAACGCCAAAAATCCCGCCGATTTTATGGGTGCGATGCGTGAAGTAATCAAACAAACGCTCGGAAAAACGAGCATTAAAGTTGAGTTGCTCGACGAAAACGGTGCCGGCAATGAAACAGATGTTAATTTTGCTTTTATTAATCAAGTAACACAAAAACCAAACTACAATATCGTCCATTTTCGCGACGGTAAAGGGGCTACCGATGAATTAGAAATTGATGCCATACCGACCTATGATTTAGTCGTTTACACCGTTCCGCCGGTGCTCAAAAAAGATGTCGAAATCACGGGCGGACGAGCAAACGTTATTAAAGTAAAAACGCCGCGCGGCAATCTTTTGGTCAATCAAAAAGGCTTTGCCTCCTATTCAAAAGAGTTAAAAGCCATTGTCAGGCAGGCAGGAAAAACCGAAACTTTGATTTGTGCACAAGTCGGCGAACCGCATAATTTGCTCACCGGCAGCTACGATATTGAAGTTTTAACACTTCCCCGCACTTTTTTTAACAATGTTAAAATAAAACAAGGGCAAACCAACACGGTAGAAGTTACCTCGCCCGGCATTTTGACTATCCAAAACAAAGTTGAAGGTTTTGCAAGTATTTACCTAATTGATAAAGACGGAAAACAAGAATGGGTAACGAATTTAGTTGAAAAAGGTGCCGGCGATATCAATGTCGCAATGCAACCCGGCAATTATTTGCTCGTGTACAGACCGAAAAATGTAACCGGCAGCGACTATACGAAAAAGGTGAATTTTTCCATTATTTCGGGACAAACGCACCTAATTAACATTTTTCGTTTAAATTAATGTTGTAACATTTCAGCCAAAAGTTCCGTCGGCAAATGTAACATGGGCTTCAGCCTGTGAATTTCTATTCGTTTGTGCAAAAAAAAAACATAAACGAAATTATCACACAAGAGAACATCATGGAAAAAATTGCAGTTATTGTGCCCTGCTACCGCTGCGGGAGTTATTTTGCAAAAAATTTTGAAAAATTAAAAAAAACAGAAGAACTCATTGATAAATTGAGCCTTAAAATTGAATACGTTTTAGTCGACGACGGCTCAGACGACAACACATTTGAAGTGCTTTCCGAGATTCATGCAAAACACGAATCCGTCGTAAAAGTAGTGCGCTTGTCGCGCAATTTTGGTGCTTACAACGCGGTTTTGGCGGGTTTATACTTTGCGGAAGGAGATTATTTTGCCGCAATCGCTGCCGATTTGCAAGAACCGCCGGAGCTTATTCTTGAAATGCAAAAACTCTGCGGGGACAAATGCAGGATAGTTTTGGGTGAGCGAAACAAAATCAACAACCCGTTTTTTTCAAAACTATCTTCAAGAATGTTTCATTTCTTGGTCAAAAAATTCATTTTTCCGCGCGCACCCGAAAAAGGTTTTGATTTTTTTATGATTGACAATCACGTGCGTGAAGTCCTTTTGCAGATACCCGAAAGGCGCGGAAATCTGCTTTATTTGCTGCTTTGGACAGGCTATCCTTACGCGCTGATTTCCTACAACAAGGCAAAACGTAAATACGGAAAGTCAGAGTGGACTTTGCAAAAAAAAATCAAACTTTTTGCCGATACTTTTTTTTCCTTCAGCATTTTGCCGCTTCGAATTTTAGGCATTTTGGGCTTAATTTTCATGCTGACCGGCTTCGGCGTTTTTTTTTACATTTTTCTGACAGACAATTTCAAAGAAATTTTCTCCCTCATGGCATTCAACACGGGATTGACCGGAATATTACTTTTTGCCCTCAATATCTTGGGTGAATACATTTTTAGACAGTCGGAAGAAACAAGAGCGCGCCCGCTTTTTTTGGTGCATGATTATTTGGCGGCAAAAGATGAGGAACAAAAGCGCAGGAAACTCGGGTTCTTTTTCGACACAGGCGAGGTGCAAATTGAATGATGATTTTGACATTGATTTTATTCGACAAAAAAACCGCGAAACATTGGAACGTTTTTTGAGCGTTCGCGAATTTTGCACACATTTTGAAACATGAAAAATTTATACAAAGGATTTTTCCTTTTTACCTTGCCTTTTTTGTTTTTTTTGCCTGCCTGCAAAACAAGCAAAAAAACGACATCAGGCGGCACCGGAGCGGTTAATAATTTTGCAAAAGCAAAAAATATTGAACATTTTTCGTATATCACTTTTAAGTCAAAAATAGTGCTGAACGATGCCAAAAATCAATCCGAATTGAAGTCGCCCGCCGATATTCACATCAAACGCGACAGTGCTATTTGGATTTCTGCTCGTCCGGCAATGGGTATTGAGGCGATGCGGGTGTTGGCGCGCAAAGATTCGCTTTTTGCCCTTGACCGAATTAACAAAATTTTTTATGCTTATTCTTGGAAATCGCTCAGCGAAAAATTAAAATTTAAGATTTCTTATCAACTTTTGGAAGAATTACTGCTCGGCAATTTGCCGACGGTTGAGGCGGAATGGCGCGAATCGGCTGCCGAAAAAAGTGAAACTGCCATGCACTTTCACGTGCAACTTTCTGATGTTTTCTGTAAGGCAGAAGTGGCAAAAAATAACGGAAGAATGCAAAAATTGACTGTGAATGACGTGAATATGAACATTATGGAAGCCGAATTTTTGGATTTTATCAAAAGCGGCGAACATGATACCGCAACGCGCTTAAAGGCTTATCTTTTCACAAAAGATTTCGGTGCGAACCCGATGATTTGGACAGAAATTGAGCATCAAAAAATAAACTTTCCCGCGCAAAGCCCCGCATTTCATTTTTCCGTTCCGCCGAGTTTTGAAAAAAAATAAACCTGCAATTTTATTAAGTATTCGAACAAAATTAGTTGTGATTTGCCCAAGAATGCAGCGCGAGCTTTAGCTTGCGACCTAACATTTGCTTGTTGAGGATATCGCCCTCCTTAAATCCGCAAGCTAAAGCTCGCGGTACATTGTGCAAGCTGAAGCTCGCGGTACATTGCGCAAGCTTCAGCTCGCGGTACATTGCGCAAGCTGAAGCTCGCGGTACATTGCGCAAGCTAAAGCTCGCGGTACATTTCGCGAAAATTTGTTTATTCTTTCACAAACTTCCGTTTTAATGTCAATTTTTCACCTTTGATTTCGATGAAATAAATACCGTTCGGCAATTCTTCCACATAAATCAAAGCCTCTTTATCATTCAAAACCTGCCGGCGAACTTCCTGCCCGAGTACGTCCGTGAGGACAATTTCGCCCTGAACAACTTTTTCAAGTTTCACCTTCAAAACTTCGCGCGCAGGATTCGGGTGCAAAGACCACACGAAAGCCTCAAATTCTTCCGTGCCCGTTACGCCGACAAAAATTGCATCTGAAATGTGCTCGCAGCCATATTCGTCCGTAACTTTTGCGCGGTAATTGCCTATTGCATAAGCAATATGCTCAATGTTGTTAGCATTAGAAACCGGAATTTCTTCCAACAACCATTGCACCGCAACAATACCGACATTTGCACTCACACGCATTAACGCACCTTCTGCCGAAACGGAAATCACGGCATCATTCGGTTTGACGTGAACTTCTTCGGAGAAAACCGTGCAACCGCCTTTGTGTTGCGCCGCGACATAATACCTGCCGGTGTCCGAAACCGTGTAAGTTACACTTTGCGCCAAATCTACCGGCGTGCCGTTTTTGTACCACTGATAAGTAAAATCTTCGCTCGGACTGACAATGAAAAGGCGAACGTTCGTTTCGCGTTCGTTGCAAATTGCAAGTGCGTCATACGTTTTGATGCTGACTTTGTAGAGGTCGTCGCAGTCAATTTGCAATGTTATCGGACGGCGATAAATCGTCAAATCGGGGAGCAAAGGGTTCGTAACTTTGGCAAGATAAACGCCCGCATCTTTCGCTCTGACGAATGCAAGCGTCATTTCTGTTGCGTAAACGTCAGTATCCGATTCGTCTTTTACCCAACGATAACGATTTCCGCTGCCGAAAGTAATGACATTAAAAGTTACGGTTTTTCCGAGACGAACCGTTTCAATTTTTTCTTCATTGATGTCCGCTTGCGGCGCGTAAGAAAAGAGCGTTTTCGCCTTGCTGCGCAAAGGCAGCAAGTCGTTAAATTCAAGTTCGTTTTCTTCCGTTGCCAAAATTTGTAAATTCACAAGCGATTGCAATGAGAACGGTAATTCATATATTCTGTTGCCGTTAAATTTCAATTCGGTCAATTTTGCTAAATTTCCGATGTTTTCAGGAAGTTCCGTCAGGCGATTGCGATGCAACAAAAACACCTGCATATCGGTCAATTCACAAAGTTTTGCGGGTATGCTCGTGAGCAAATTTCGGCTAATATCAAGGTGAATAAGCGTTTTGCGCTCGCCGATTGCTTCCGGAATTTCGGTCAAAATATTGCCCCCGACAAGCAAAGTACGCAAAGTCGGAATGAATGAAATTTGATGCGGCAATTTATTCAAACGATTGTCCGACAAACCTAACATGAGCAATTTGGGAAATGCTCCGAAAGACTCGGGGATTGCGCCGACAAATTTATTTTTTGACAAATCTAAATATTCAAGCCCGACAAGCACCGAAAGCGATGCCGGAATGCCGCCCTCGATTTTATTGTCAAAGAAACTCAAATATTTGAGCGAATAAATTATATCCGCGCCCTCACGATTGAACACATCGGGTAAAATACCGCGCAAACCGTTGCGACTCAAATCAATGCGCATTATTTTTCCGTTACGGTCAAACGCAATCCCTTTCCATGTGCGCACGGGTTCGTACAAATTCCACGTTTCAAACCAATTCGGTCCGTCCGTCGCATTGAATATGTCTACCAAAATCAGCGAATCTGTCGGATTAACCTCATTCGGCAAAACATTGACGGTAATATTACGGCGAATAAGCGTCAATTCGTCCGCAATCGAATTGCGTACCAAAGCGCGATAAACGCCTGCTTGTGCCAAAGTGATGTTGTTTAAGGCTATTTCGGGATTCGTTTCGTCGGGCACATCAACGGAATCTTTTTGCCATTGATAATAATTGACCGTTCCCGCTGCATTTACAAAGAGCGATAAATCCGTGCCTTCGACAACGGTTGTGTCCATACTTTCCTCAATCGGGTCTTGCGGCGCGTAAGTGCGATATGTGAGCGAATTGACTGTCGGCTCAAAAGAATCGAACTGTAAAGCGTTGTTTTCCAAACTTGTATGAACATTTCCTAAGCCGAGTGCAGCGGCGGGATAGGTTCCGGTGAGGTTATTTGCTGCCAAATTTAAGGCAATTACTTTTCCGTCGCAAATTTCTACTCCGTGCCAATATTTGACAGGCTCGGCAAAATTCCATTGATGTATCCAATCTTCGCCGTTTGTTGCTTCATTGATTTGAATTAAAATCAGGGAATCGGCGGCATTGATAAAACGCTCTAAAACCCTAAATTTCACCATATTACTTGTGTCGGTGCAAACAGAAGAGCTGACTAAGCGGCGATAAAATGCTGTTTCGTTCGGCACATAATCGGGCGAAAGTTGTTCAAAAATTTCACCGCTCATATTTTCCCACAACACACTGTCAGCCGAATGTTGCCATTGAATTTCTACACCGTCGGGCAAATCGCCGCCGATGAGTCCGACGGAGATTCCGCGACAGACGGCGTAGCTGTTGCCGATATTATTGTCGGGAATAGCAATCGGCGTTTCAAAACTGACGACATTGCCCAAAACGGAATTTCCGTTGCAATTACTGATGCCTTCAATTGCATAAAAATAAACGGAGTTGCCGTTGAGATATACTATTCTGCTGAAATATCCGCTTGTCGCACTGTCGGCGAGGGTGATAATGTTGCTCAGGGCTGTGGCGGAGTTGCCGTATTTCAAGCGAACTTTTGCCGTTCCGCCGGGTACATTCACGTGTCCGT
>JBPOJO010000636.1:0-1767 GCA_052033485.1 Bacteroidota bacterium
CGGGCAAATAATGACGGTCATTCGGTTAAAATCTTCCTGAAAAAGTTTTGCCAAAGCGGTCGCGGTAATGGTTTTTCCCAAGCCGACGACATCTCCGATTAAAACGCCGTTGCGCTTATTGAGGTGATGCGCGGCGAGCAAAACGGCATCTTCTTGAAAATCTAAAAGTTGTTTTTCAAAAATTTTGGGCAAACGAAATTCGTTCATTCCCGCTCTTGCATCTTTTGAGAGGTGATAGGCAATTTTGAGATAGATATAATAAGGCGACATAAGTTGCTCCGCAGCCCACGAATTGTCGATGATTTCAATGAGTTCTTGTGTGATGTCATAGCTCCAACGGTCATTCCAACGGTCATCAAACCACTTTTGTAATTTTAAATTAGCATCATTTTCTTCGACATCAACATTCAATTCTCCCTGCTTAGACAAACCGGCAAAAGTCAAATTGCTGCTGCCGAGAAAAGCCTCCATCTTTTGGCGGTCTTTGAGATAACAAAGGTATAGTTTTGCGTGTAAGGGATAATTCCTGTGTAACTTGATGACAACTTTTTTTTCTTTCATTTGTCTGCTCAAATTGCGCAAAGTTTCTTCGTCTGCATTTGTCGGCGTACCGAAAGTTAATTGCGCTTTGAACTCTTCTGCCATTCGTTTTTTTATCTTGCTCGCTTCGGCAGCATCTATACCGAAACTCCTCTCTCCGAGAAGAGTTTTTCGCAAAATCTCACTTTCGGTCATCTGCATACCGATAAGCAACCTGCAAATACGATGTACTTCTTCTCCGTCTTTTTCCGTAAGCATATCGCCTTCCAATTCATCAACTGCTTCTGCAAGTACTTTCCATCCGCGTAATTTAAAGTAACCGACACAAAAATCTGCACGTTTTGAACTTTTAAGCGTATTTTTTAAACCCTTAGTTAAGTTTGTTTCGATGTTATCAAATATTTTCGGCATTTTTCTCGCAGTTATTTCTCGGCAAATAAGGGAATTATTTCGAAAGAAACAAGCGGAAAAATGTTATCCTGATTAGAGAAACGAACAGCTCGCAGCAGACTTTTTTGCGAAGGGGCAAAGAACTCCCGAAATTCTTATATTTTTGCACAATTTTTGCCGTTGAAAACATGGCTTTGAAAAATTCACTTGTTAAAAAATATCTTTAAGGCAGGGTAAAACCGGCAGCACGCTTTCTGAAAAAATTTTTATGTCGCAACATTTCATCAAATATCTCAAATATAACTTTTTCCTTGTTTTGGCAATTTCTTCCCTTTTGATAAGTGTCGTGGTGAAGTTTTTTTTCGTGGAAAACAAAGCCTATAAAACTTATACCGAAGAAGTCGCCGAAAAAGTGCGTAATGAAATTGCCCTCACGGAAGAAATCGCCGCCGAAACCGCAAAAGAAGCACTTAAATCGGATTTTTATGAGCGCGTTTACGAAAAAAATTTTAAACATACTTGCATTATTTTTAATTCCGGAAATCCTGTTTTTTGGTCTGATAATCATTTTTTTGTTAATTTTGAACAAATTGAAGCCGTCAACGGCGCGGCTTGCCTTGATTCGCGGCACGGAATCATGTTGGTTTATCACCGAAAAGTAAATGACAGCATACATTTGGCTTTTATTATCCCTGTTTATGAAAAATTTAACATTGAAAATGATTATGTTAAAAGCAGCCCGAATAAAGAATTGTTTTCGGACGAAAAAATCAGCATTAATAACGTCAAAGAGGGCGAAAATCATGTAACGGACGCAAAAGGCAACTACCTTTTTTC
>JBPOJO010000623.1:0-12240 GCA_052033485.1 Bacteroidota bacterium
CCCAAAACAGTAACGTGTCCCATTTTCCGAAAGGGTTTTGTCATTTTTTTCCCGTAAAGATGCACAAAAACAGCCGGAATCGCCAAAACATTTTCAAGCCCTTCGTAAACGGCTTCTCCCTCAAAACCGGGTTCGCCGAGCAGATTTAGCATCGCGGAACAGCCGCGCAAAGAGGTGTCGGCAAGAGGAAGATTGCAAACCGCGCGCAAATGTTGTTCAAATTGTGAGCCGATATTGCCCTCAATGCTTTGATGTCCGCTGTTGTGCGGGCGCGGTGCAATTTCATTGACAAGAATTTCGCCGCTGTGGGTCAAAAACATTTCAACGGCAAGCAATCCGACAAAATCTAATTTTTTGACTGTCAGCAAGGCAAGTTCTTCGGCTGCTTTTTCTTCCGCATCTTTGATGTCGGCGGGTGCAATGAGGTAGTCTGTCAGATTGTGTTCGGGGTGATAAACTACTTCAACACACGGAAAAGTGCGTATTTCGCCGCTTTCGTTGCGCGCAACAATAACAGAAAGTTCTTTTTTGATGTCGGCGAATTTTTCTATCAAACTTGGTTTTTCAAACCCTGTTTCGCAATCCTTTTCGGAAAATAATTTCATCACGCCGCGCCCGTCATATCCTTCCCGTCCGAGTTTTTGCACGCAGGGAAAGCCCCAAAGAGGGGCTTTTTGACGCAAATCTTCCCGATTTTCAATCAGCAGAAATTCTACGGTCGGAATGTTTTGTTCGGCGTAAAATTGTTTTTGCAAACGTTTGTCTTGAATCAGGGCAAGATGTTCGGGTTTCGGAAAAACTTTTTTGCCTAATTTTTGTAATTCTTCCAATCCTTCTACGCTGACATTTTCAATTTCGACCGTAATGACATCGCAATCTTTACCGAAATCTGCGACGGTATTTTTGTCCGTCAATTTGCCGCAAACAAATTCACCGGCAATATTTTTACACGGCGCGTTTGCGTCAGGGTCGAGAATTTTTATATAAAAATTGTAATTGAGTGCATTTTGGGCGAACATCAAACCGAGTTGACCGCCTCCTAAAATTCCTATTTTGGGTAAAGACATTTTATTTGTTTTTTTGTGTCAAAATTTTCGGGCTAAAATTGCCGAAATTTGTCCTAAAAAACAAATGTATAAAATCGTTTTTAAGTGTACAAACGGACTTCAGTCCGTTATCCCAATTGATTTTAACGGACTGAAGTCCGTTGTACAGGGTTTTATTTTTTGGCGAGTTTTTTGCTTTCTGATTTTGCTTTTGCAATTTCGGAGCCGACAACGCGCGTAGCAAAAAGGAATTTGCGTCCGTAATAAGATTTCCACGCACCTGTTCCCTCCGTGTCAATGACGATTCCGCGCCTGCTTGCGTGTATGAAGCGAACGGGTTCGCCTTCTTCGGATACTACCATGCCGACATGACTGATGTAAGCATTGCCTCTGCCGCGTTTATGTCCGAAAAATAATAAATCGCCTTTTTTTACTTTTTTGAAATCAATTTTATCGCCTTCCGTTGCTTGAGTGCGGCAGCCGCGTGAAACGGAATAACCAAATTTTGACAAAACATAGGAGGTGAAGCCCGAACAATCAAAAGGAAAGCCTGTTTTACGAGAAAGGTAAGGCAAGCCTAAAAATCGTTTTGAAAATTCTACCATGTCTTCCCGAAGTTGAAAAGTTGTTTCTAAAGCGGGAATTTCAGGCTCGGGAATAAGTGCCAAATCGGGTTTTTCTTCTGTTAAGTTTTCGGGTGCAAGCGTGAGGTTAAATTCGGTGAAATTTGCCTGCGTTGCCAAAGCCTCCGGAATAACGGGCGTTATTTCCGTATTTTTTTTCTTTCTGAATTTTTCTGCAATTTTTTCCTTTAAAGACTTAAAATCAGCCTTTAAATTATCCAAAAATCCTTCCGCCCTCAAATCATTTATTTGCAAACAAAAAACCAAAGAAAGAGAAAAAAGCATTTTTAGTAGCGCATTCGAATTCATAAAATCAGTGTTTAGATTCAACATATTTTGTCGAAAAGACAAGGTTTTGTCTTACTTCGCATTGCAAGTTTAGGGAAAAAAAAGAAGACAAAGCAAATTTTGGCAAAAGAAAAAATGTAGGTATTACAAAATATTATTCGGTTTAAGTAAGATTGAATAAGAACAAATTTTTATATTTAACGCGATTTTGGGCTGAGAGGGGCTAAAATGGCTATTTTTATTTATTAAGCTGTTTTTGTAATATACATTTTTCCGTGTAAGTTTTTATGCAAAATTAAATTGAAATTTCATGCAACTATTTTGCGACTGAGGGAGTCCGGAAATAATGAAACCGTCCCCCAAGCGGAGGACGGCTTGCACTTGCCCCAACGAGAACAAACATCGCACACAAACAATAATATAACAATGAAAACAGTCTTTCTTAGCTATTTTCAAACTGTGTGCAAGGTAGTGATTCCAATTTTTCCGGCTTTTATAGTTTTACCAAAAAGGCATTTCTCTTTATGAAAACTTGCTTTTGTTTTACCGGACAAAAATGAAGCTGCGATTTTGCTCGCCTTCAGCCTGTTTACAATACGAGTATTGTCCGTTTTTTGCGCGAAAATTCAGGAGAAACCGGCTTCTGTGATTTTTCAAAAATAGAGAAAAACGAACAAAAAAAGGCGACTTTCGCAAGCCGCCTCATTTTTAAAGCTCAGACATAATTTTTCGTTTCATTTTCTCAAAATCCTCTTCGCTTATGATGCCTTTGTCCCGCAATTCGCTCAATTCTTTGAGCTTATCAATCAAATCGGAAGAGTTATTTTTTCCTTTCGGCGCGTCTGTGTTGGTGTTGGCTTTCGGCTCAGTGTCTTTTTCTTTTTTCCATTTTTGTGCATATTCTTTGCCTTTTTCAAATTGTTCTTTGTAAAAGTTTTTGAAACGTTCGCTGTCAAAATTGAAAAGGTCGCCGCCGCTTTCAAAATGGCGTATAAAAACTTGACCGATTGCGTAAGTGCTTGCGCCCGACAAAACTGCCATCGAAAGACCTCCAAGCAAAGAACCTACCCCCGGAATGGCTTTGACGGCTTGCGCGCCCATACGTGCGAGATATGTGCCGGTGAGGGCAGAAATCCAAGATTTGCCGGAAGTTTCGGAGAAATCGTGCCCATAAACTGCCGAGAGTTGTTTGAGCATATCCAATTGAACCGCAGTAACGGCAACCATGTCAATTATCGGTAAAGGAATAAAACCCGCGCCCATTGACCAAAGAACGTGCGATTTGACAATGTTGTCAGCGATTTCAGCTTGTGATGACATAAGTATTTTTTGAATGTTTTTACGCAAGTAAGCAAAAGTAGTTGTTTTTTGTCGCAATTTTGTTTTTTTTTAACGAATTAAAAAAATGTTCGCATAAATTCTTGTTCAAATTGTTGAAAAACAGCGCAATTGTCTTTGTTTTTACTATCATTCGTTTGTGAAGCGGTAGGTTTTTGTCGCTTGTGTCGCCTCAAGAAGAGCAAAAACAAATATAAAACCTTGCATAACAGTCATTTGTGAAGACAAAAACAGAGGAGAAATGTTAGTTCTTTCGTATGTAAATTGTGCTTTTAAATCGTCCGATTAAAAAAGCTGTCAAAAAAATTTTCGAAAAAAAATTATTCAATTTCTAAAATCTCGCAAGCACGGCGCGAGGCATCTTGTTCGGCTTTCTTTTTTGTAAAACCGATTCCTTGCGTAAGACTTTCGCCGTCAACTTCTAAATTTATCACAAATTGTTTGTGATTTTTGGTTTCGGGGCGGTCTTCCATGACCGTATATTTAATTTCTTTTCCGTTTTTTTGCGACCATTCAATCAATTTGCTCTTGTAATTTTGGTCATTTTCGACCACTTCTCCCATGTCAAGGTGTGTGAGCAATAATTTTTTTACAATAAATTTTTTACAAAATTCATATCCGCGGTCGAGATACATCGCGCCGATAAAAGCCTCCATCGCATCGCCGTAAAGCGATTTGTAAGAGGAGTGATTTTTTTTCTTGTGGTCAAATTCCACTAAATCATTGATTCCGAGCTTAAAAGCAATTCGGTTAAGCGACTCGCGGCTGACGACACGCGACCTGATTTCGGTCAAAAAACCTTCATCTTTTGAGGGGAATTTCATAAAAAGAAAATCCGCCACGATAGCCCCTAAAATAGCGTCGCCGAGGTACTCCATTCGCTCGTTACAATCGCGAAAAGCACCTTCCGTTACGGCTGCCGAAGAATGACGGAGTGCCAAAACATACAAAGAAACATTCTTTGGTTTTTTCCCCGTGATATTCCTTACCGCTTCCTCTATGTCTTTTTCTCTTACGCTCTTTGCTCTTCCCAACAAAATTCCGAAAAAATTCATGCAATTTATTTTTTTCTAAATCAATTATATGCCCGCATGAGTAGTTTTTGCCCCGCTTTTTTGCAAGCAAAAATTATTCCGGTTTAAGTCAAAAAAGCCTTTTGTGCATTTTTCCTAAGCCTTTTTGCATTGTTTGCTATACAAAAAAGACGAAAAAATGTCATATTAAATGTCCAATCAAAACGTAAATCCCGTCCGAACCGTTATCGGAGATGAATACGGCGAATACGCAATGCCGTCATTGCGATAATATGCGTTTGCGTGCAAAACATTGTAAGCCGCATACACCAAAAACGCACTTCTTTCGCCGAGCGGCATTCGATAGCCAACGCCGAGCCACATCATCGGCAACCATGCCCGTAACTCCTTGTATATTAAGCTTGTATTGCTTGCATAAGGCACGTTCAAATACTCATATTCTGCGTGTGCAAAAATATTTTCGGTGATTTGATATCGCCCATAAACACGCACACCGTATAGCTGATAATTGACCGTCGCGTTGTTTGCGCTGAGGGAGCGAGCGCGCAAATTCAGGTACGAAAAACCGCCGCCCGCCGAGAATTTTTCGGTGAAGCGGTAGCCTATTAACGGAGAGATATTAATGAGAGAAGAAGAATTGCCGAAGCTGAAGCCGAAATCGCCGCCAAAAACCAAACGTTTTGAGAAAGGCTCGTCGGCTAACGAATTTTTTTTCTCCTCATCTTTATTTTCGGTTTTCTCTTCTTTGTTTTCCTCCTCTTCCTGTGCAAATGAAGAAATAAACGGCATTGTCATTAAAAAAAATATCAAAGTCAGCATTTTGACCGTATTCAAAACGATTTTTTTCATATAAAATGATTTTCATTTGTTTGTTTCACTATGTTTTAAGCCAAAATTTGGCACACTTTGCCCATTGAAAGCGCAAAGATGTAAAAATTGCGTCAAAAATAACGCTTTTTTTTGTTTGTTTCATTTTTGAGTAATTTTTTCAACAAACTATGACATTTTGGCGCGAATAAATGAATTTTTATGCCCATTTTGCAGAAAATGGCAGATTTTTGGGCATAAAAAGTTGAAACAATGAAAAAAAGGCAGCTTTTTCTCTTTGGCAATATAATTGAAAATGCAGATGCGTACAATCATGTCAAGCGCGCAAAACGCCGGACAAACCCCCGGTGAAACAATGCAAAGTGAAAACAATAAACTTTTTAACGCTGTTTTTCGGGAAATTTCCCGAAATTTGTCTTTTACGCCTTTTTTTCAAAAATTTTTTCAAAGAATTTACGCAAGCATGAATCAGGAAGAATTTGAGCCGAAAGACAACATTGAAAATGTTGAGGCTGAAAACATCGAGCCGAGTGAAAAAGATAAATCGCAGGCTGAAAACAATAACGCAACAAAATCGGAAGAAACGAGCAAAAAAAGCTCCGAAGAGCAGCTCAAAGCTGAAGTTGCAGATTTGAAAGATAAGTATTTGCGCTTGTATTCGGAGTTTGATAATTTCAGAAAACGCAGCGCGAAAGAGAAAGTTGATTTGATTCAAACCGCTAACAAAGACCTTTTTTTGGCTGTTATTCCTGTTGTTGATGATTTTGAAAGAGCAAAAAAGGCTTTTTCAACGCAGGCAGAAAAAGATGCACAGGCACTTGAAAATGGTTTTGATTTGATTTACGCAAAGTTGGTACGACTGCTCGAACAAAAAGGCTTAAAAGTTATGCCGAGTACGGTCGGAACCGATTTTGATATGGATTTTCACGAGGCAATCACACAAATACCTGCGCCGAGCGAGGATATGAAAGGTAAAGTCATTGACGAAATTGAGCGCGGCTATATGATTGGTGAAAAAGTCGTCCGCTTTGCAAAAGTGGTTGTCGGAGTTTAATTTTATTCATCATTTTTTATGGAAAAAAGGGATTATTACGACGTGCTTGAAGTTTCAAAAGGCGCGTCGCAAGACGAAATAAAAAAGGCATACCGAAAAGTTGCGGTTAAATATCACCCTGACAAAAATCCTGACGATAAGGGCGCGGAGGAAAAATTTAAAGAAGCAGCAGAGGCTTATGAAATTCTCAGCGACCCTGACAAAAGGGCACGTTACGACCGCTTTGGGCATCAAGGTGTCGGCAATACGGGCGGATTTGGCGGCTCGGCGGAGGATATTTTCAGCCGATTCGGAGATATTTTCGGCGACGATAACCCTTTTTCAAGTATTTTCGGCAACTCGCGCGGCAGCAGACAAAGAAAAGGCTCAAACTTACGCATCAAAATCAAAGTCAATTTGAAAGATGTTGCGAACGGCGTTGAGAAAAAAATAAAAGTTAATCGCCAAGTCAGTTGTTCGGCTTGCAGCGGTTCGGGAGCGGAGGGCAATTCTGTCCCGCAAACTTGCGGCACGTGTCACGGAAACGGACAAGTGCGCAGAGTTTCCCACACTATTCTCGGACAAATGCTCACAACCGCAACTTGTCCCACTTGTAACGGCGAAGGAAAAGTGATTGCGGTCAAATGCAAAAAATGCGCGGGAACGGGACTTGAAGACAGTGAAGACCTCATTTCGGTCAATTTGCCGGCGGGTGTTGAGGACGGAATGCAGCTTGCAATGCAAGGAAAGGGCAATTTCCCGCAACGCGGCGGCGTACCCGGCGATTTATTGATTGTGATTGAGGAAGAAGAAGATGCGGTTTTGAAACGGGACGGCAGAAATATTCACTATGATTTGCACATCAGTTTTCCCGATGCGGCACTCGGAACAAACCTCGAAGTTCCTACGATTGACGGAAAAGTTAAAATCAAAGTCGAACCCGGCACTCAAAGCGGAAAAATTTTGCGCCTCAAAAATAAAGGTGTTCCCGAAGTAAACAGTCATCAACGGGGCGACCAACTTATTCACGTCAATATTTGGACACCGACTTCGCTTTCAAAAGACGAAAAAGCACTGCTCGAAAAATTGCGCGGTTCGGGAAATTTTTCACCCGACCCCGATAAATCTGACAAGTCATTTTTTGACCGTATGAAAGAATTTTTCAACGGATAGGCATGAAAGAAACTGCCGATTTTAAGAAACGATGCCGTATTTTTGCGGCATCGTTTTTTTTTAAATGCTGCGACGGCACGCAAAGGGAGAGGCAAATTGTTCCTCAATTTTTTTAGCCCAATCCGTGTTTTTACACAAATCATTCAACTTTATTTTTACGCCTACGGTCAAAATGCAAGTTTCATTCGCCTGACTGCAAACTTTTACCGCCACGGTTTGTTTTTCTCTGCCTTAAAAGGACTCGCGCAAACTTAATTTTTGAAAAAAACGCAATTGCTTGATTTTCAGTTGTTTGCGAAGACACGAATAAGGACAGAAGCGTTACCGTTTAGTCAGAA
Organism: Bacteroidota bacterium; assembly: GCA_052033485.1. Classification (GTDB taxonomy): domain Bacteria; phylum Bacteroidota; class Bacteroidia; order Cytophagales; family Bernardetiaceae; genus JBPOJO01. The sequence goes on from JBPOJO010000623.1 coordinate 7,702, forward strand.
GGCTTTTGTCCTTCGATAAAAAGCGAATCGGGTTTGCGAATAATGCCGTTTTCTGCATCAAGGGCAAAGTCTGCAAAATTAGGAATACTGCTTGTAAAAGCATCTTGCAAGTTGACATTCGAAAATCCATAGTTTTTTAACAGTTTCGGCAAAGAAAATCGGTCATACATCCACTGATGAACCTCGCCGCCGGTGCGAAAGTCCGCAAGCCGCATTTTTTCTTCAGTATCTTCTCGATATTCATTTCCCAAAATTATTTTAGCCACTCGCCTGCGCAAACGCCTTAAAAAACTTACTTTCGGTGTAGTTTCGGCAGTAATATTTTTTGAAAAATGAGGATTTTTAAGTAAATTTTTTCTAATGAGAATAACATTAGTCCCGACTCTTTTCGCAACAAATTCTTCGTTCGGAAGGCTTTGTCGTAACAGAAAATTCAACATTTCACCGCCGCTTTTTGTCCGCACACATTGGTCTAAAAGTTCAATCATTATCCATTCATAATCAGCCGTAAAAACTTCATTATCAGGATTTTGAAGAACATTTTCCAAACAATTTATATAGCCTCTTACACTCCTTTCGAGGTCGGGAACGGCGATGCGAATAATGCCGCCCGGCTTTAAAACACGATAACATTCGGCTATAAATTTTTCGGCATCGGGCTTCAAAAAATGCTCTAAAATGTGCGAGTGATAAACTGCCTCAAAATGCGCCTCCGGAAAAGGGATACCCGAAAGCAAATTGTGCGCAATGACTCCTTCGCCTGTAGAAACAAAATCAAGATTGACCCAACGTTTGTCAAAATGATACCCGCAACCGAGGTTTAAATAAGGTAAAGATGCCATAAAAAAAAATTTTTTGTGCAAGTTGCGGAATTTTTTTATTATTGCATTCAAATTTGAATAATTTTCCGAAATGCTGCACATGCTGAAAAAATTGTTTACCCCAAAAATTGCGGAGAAAATCGAAGAAAGTCCTAAAATAGGTTTTTTCGGCAATTTCCACACATTTTCGGACGCAAAAGCGGCTTGTACGGGCTATGACGCGCCGCAGATTTTGGAGCGAGTAGCGCAATCGCTTATGAAAGTGAAAAACGGAGAGGCGGTTTATGAACGCGATTCGGTGCTTTTTAACGAAAAACAATTTTCTTTTGCCGTCATTTCCGGACTTATGACAGCGGCTGCGGCGAACGGCGGCAGGCTGCACGTGCTCGATTTCGGCGGTTCTTTAGGCTCGTCTTATTTTCAAAATAAAGAATTTTTAGACCTCATTCCCGATTTGCAGTGGAGTATTGTTGAACAAAAACACTTTGCAGAGCGCGGAAAAGCCGATTTTGAGGACGAACGTTTGCGTTTTTTTGTGCATACCGACGAGGTTTTTGCACACGGCACGGTTAATGTCCTTTTTTTGTCAAGTGTTTTGCCGTATTTGGAAAATCCTGTTCTTTTTTTGCAAAATATTCTTTCGAAAAATGTGCCTTTTGTGCTCATTGACCGCACAGGATTTATGAAAAATGAGGCGGAACGACTTGTCATTGAGTATGTTCCGGAGCGAATTTATGCCGCTTCCTATCCGACTTGGTTTTTTGAAGAAGCAAAATTTTTGGAAATATTTGCCCCAAAATACGCCAAAATAGTCGAATTTCCGAGTTTTTGCGACAATGACTACCGCTTTGAAAACGGCAGCACGGGCATTTGGAAAGGATATTTTTTTCGATTGAAAAATTTGTGAAATTTTGAACTTGTTTTGCTCGACTTACAAGTATTTTTCGTCGGCAGCTTGCCGGCAATTTTTTTAAGGTTTAGTTGCGCCGGCTTTTTGCCCGACGAAACACCGTAAAATAAAGCTGTATTTCGGTTTTTCTGTCAATTTTCAACTAAAAAATAAAAGGGTGTTTTTCAAAAAATCAAAAAAAAAGATAAACAATCTTTCCGACGAAAATTTAACGGAATTATGCAAAAAAGGCGAACATAAAGAGGCTTTCGGTGAAATTTATGCTCGTTATGCACACTTGGTCTATGGGCTTTGTCTCAAATATTTGAAAGATGAGGCGTTGAGCCGTGATGCCGTCGGCGATATTTTTGAAAAATTACCAAAAGAAATTCAAAAAACCGAAATTAAATACTTCAAAAGTTGGTTATATCAAGTAGCTAAAAATCATTGTTTGATGTATTTGAGGAAAAATAAATTTTTTCACGAAGAAATCAACGCAGCGGAAGAAAAAAATTCTGAAAATTTTATGGATTTTTCCCTTGCCGAGCACCTCCTTGATGAAACGGAAAATTTATTTGATGCCGTCAAATCAGCCGTCGAATCGCTGAAAAACGGGCAAAAAAAGTGTGTGGAACTCTTTTTTTGGGAAGGTAAATCCTATCGCGAGATTTCCGCAGAAACGGGATACACGGACAACGATGTAAAAAGTTTTTTGCAAAACGGAAAACGAAACATCAAAAAATTTCTTGAAACTATTCGTCCTTAAAAAAAATATTTTATTCTAAAAGCTGTATGAAAAATAAATTTTTTACATTTTACGGAGCGGCAATTCAGCGAAAAACTTGCCTAAAACCCGTTGAAATAGACGATTATCTTGCCGGAAAATTGCGCGGCGATGACCTGCGAAGTGTTGAATGGCATTTGAGCGAATGTCCGTTTTGCAGTGATGCCCTCGACGCTTTTGCCGAAAATCGCCGCCGCTCTGTCGTGCAAATCAGCCGAGAGTTGATGCCTCAAAAACAAAATATTACACTGCGCTTATTTTCAAAAAATATATTAAGTTTTGGCAATATTGCCGCTGTTTTTTTGATTTTTTTAACTGTCGCGCTCATTTGGCTGCTCTCTCCTATTGAAAGTACGCAATCAAATGAAACCGCATTACATGCTCCCGCGCCTGAAACTGAAGAGAAAGCTGTCATAAAAACAGAAACGCCTTCCGAATATGCCGAATCCGCGCCCGAATCGCCCGCTTCGGCTTCTTCTGCTTCGGCGATAAACATGGATACGGACAAATCGGCAGAAAAATCCGAGCCTGTTTTCCCCGTCGAAAAACGCGACAAAGCCGAAATTCCGGTTTCGGCGGAGCGCGTAAAAGCCGAAACAGGCGGCATTTCTTCCGGAGATGCGGCTGACGATATCGCTCTAAACATTGCTCCCGAAGAAGCTGCGGATAAACTTTCTGAAATTTCGTCGGGCGTTGACATCTCAAATCCGGAAGCGGAAGAAGGCAAAGCAGACGCAGATTTGTCTGCAAAAAAGGAAAAAAAATCAGCCCGAGCGGTCTCAGCTCCGATAAATGCCGCTCCGAAAGATGCTGTTATACAATCACTTGACGAGATTCAAACTTTAATTTCTGCCGGAAAATCTTCCGACGCAGAAAAAGGTTTAAAAAAATGGCTCAAAGTCAACGCCGATTCCTCGCAAACCGTGCGCGTGATGTGGTTGCGTGCGCAAGTACTTTTTGCTGTGAAAAAAACGGACAAAGCTAAAAATTTGTTGGAAAAAATTATTGCCGAAAAACGCGGATTTGAAACAGAAGCGGATTCTTTGTTGTTAAAATGCCGATAACTACTTAGCCGGCTTGTACCGCAAGCTAAAGCTCGCGCTACAAGCGCAAGCTAAAGCTCGCGGTACACGCGCAAGCTAAAGCTCGCGGTACAAGCGCAAGCTAAAGCTCGCGGTACAAGCGCAAGCTCGCGGTACAAGCGCAAGCTCGCGGTACAAGCGCAAGCTAAAGCTCGCGGTACACACAAGCTAAAGCTCGCGCTACAAGCGCAAGCTAAAGCTCGCGGTACAAGCGCAAGCTAAAGCTCGCGGTACACGCAAGCTAAAACTCGCGGTACAAGCGGCTAAAACAGTTACAAATGCCGATAAAATCGTTCAAATTTAAAACCTTAAAAATGAATTTTTTAGACAAGGAAATTGAAAAATATGCTTTGCGACATTCCTCACCGGAATCACCCCTGATGTACCGCATCAATCGCGAAACGCACCTCGAAGTTTTGCAGCCGCGTATGCTTTCGGGGCATTTGCAGGGCAATTTTTTGAGCATGATTTCAAAAATGATGCAGCCGAAAAGAATTTTGGAAATCGGGACTTATACGGGCTATTCCGCGCTCGCACTTGCGGAAGGGTTGCCCTCCGACGGCTTGCTTTACACGATTGACAACAATGAAGAGCTTTTTTCGCGTGTTCGCAGCTATTTTGATGCGCACGAGAAAGGCAAACAAATTCATTCAATTCTCGGAAACGCGCTTGAAGTCATTCCGACTTTGTCGCAAACATGGGATTTGGTGTTCATTGATGCCGACAAATTGAATTATTCGGCGTATTTTGATTTGGTTTTTCCGCGAGTACGCAAAGGCGGCTTCATCATTGCCGATAATGTTCTTTGGAGCGGAAAGGTTTTGGACGAGAAAATAAATGACAAAGACACTGCGGCAGTCAGAAATTTTAACAAAAAAATAGCTGAAAATCCGGCACTCTTTAAACTTCTTTTGCCTATCCGCGACGGTTTGATGTTGGTGCAGGTGTTGTGATTTTTCGGCG
>JBPOJO010000692.1:0-9176 GCA_052033485.1 Bacteroidota bacterium
AAAAAATGCAAGCTGCTTTATTGAGCGCGACCTGACAAGGGGCAAACTTACAGATTGGCTTTTTGCATATCGTTTTTTTTGCAAAATTATGTAATTATTTTGTCGTTTTATATTGAAGTGTTTTTTACCATATCAGCCAACGGAAAAACATTTGTGCAGGGCGGACTTAGCAGCACTATCGTTGCCACACGCACAAAAGTTTCAATTTAGCACATTAGCCACATTTTCACAAATATAATGTTGGACGATGCGTTTTGTTTTACGCAAATAATGTTTCTTGTTTGTTACGCAATTCCTTAACTTGCTTTATAATAACGTTGTTTTGCGTGTCGTTAATATACTCTTTAAGGCAATTTGCTACATATTCCGCTAATTTTACAGGTACTGCGTTTCCTATAACTTGCTCTAAATCAGATTTTGATAAATTTGTCCAATTAAAATCTTTCGGAAAAGTTTGCAAATAACTTCTTTCCAAAGTTGTCAAAGGTCGTACTTTTCCTAAATCTTTTGTCGCATCTCCTTCGTGAAATTGATAAGTCTTTGGAATTGGTCTGTTTACACCCCTAATCGTTGGGCTTGGTTCATAAATACTGAAAATTGCCCTTCTTGCATAACTTCTTGGATGTCTGTAATAATATTCTGTACCTAAATCATTGCCCCAATAATCAAATATAGTTAAAGGCTCTTTTGCCAAATTTTTATCTAAATAAGGCTCTAAAACACTATCATTTTCGTTCAAAACACCAATTAAAAAAAATCTTTTTCGTACTTGTGGCACTCCGCAAAGACTTGCATTGAGTATTTTTCGAGAAAGTCCATATCCGTTTTTTTTGAAAATTTCTAAGGAATATTTCAAAGTTTTTGTAGTTGTGATTCTATCTACATTTTCCATTATGAAATAATTAGGCTTTACTTCCGCTATAATTTCTGCAAATTTTATGGTTAAATCTGCTCTCTTTTCTTCATTTCTTTTTCCCGCACTTGAAAAATCTTGGCAGGGTGGTCCCCCTATAATTATATCAGGATTGAGTTTTTTAAAAATATCATAATCTACAACTTCTTCTAAATCTAATTTATGAATAGGGTGATTAAAATTTTTTTCATAAATATTAATAGCCGGTTGCCAATTATCAAAACCTGCAACGATTTCAAAACCTGCATTCTGAAAGCCTAACGATAAACCACCGCAACCCGAAAATAAGTCTATTGTTCTCATTTTCAGTTGAATAAATTAGGTGAATTATAAATAATCGCATCAAAACGTCTTTCAGGGCTTAATAATAAATGTCCGCCACCTAAAATAATGTTTTTGATTTCATCTTTGGTAATTCTTGGTTTGGTTAGTTCTGCACAAGCCATAAAAGGCTGTGAAACTTTACCACTCACCGCAAAAGCCTTATCATTTTTGGTATTAAACGAAAGTTCATCTATAATTTTAGTGTGATTTATCTTTCCATTTTTACAAAAATCTAAAAGCATTTTGAGCAACCAAACTACGGAACGAAGTTGCCTTGTAATTTTGTTTTCGGTTGTTAGTTCGTCTGTTGCTACATTCAAAAATAGCCTTGTTAAAGCATAATTACTCCAAACAAAAATGTCCAAACAATTATCTGCTAATTGAGATGATTTTCCGATAGTTTTCCAAATAGGCTGGACAATTAAAGGTTCTTGCTTATCTAAACTTTGTAACAAAATAGTATTCAAAACTTCAACCATTTTTGGAATAAAAGGCATTACCGTTGTTCCCTCTGTCCAATCTGTTATTTTGTCAAAATGGTTTCCAATCAATTTGTTTAGTTGTATGATATCTTGCTTATAGTTTGTTGCAATACTCAAAGCCAAATAAACAATACTATCAGGGCGAATTACTATTTCAGAACCCAATTTATCATCAGTTAAATCACAAGTTGAGTTATCAGGTAAGGCTGTTAATTTAATTTCCAAACCACGCAAGCAATTTCCTTTACTTTGCGTAACCAAATCTATTCTTGGTATATTCCCTACAACTAACTGTTGATAAGGAACATAATCACTTTCAAAAGCAAAAAATAAATCACTATTGTTTGGCTTTATTCCCAAAAGTTGTGCAGTAGAAATTGTTGAATGCGAAACTTCTAATTGTTTGTCTAATTGCAAATAAACAGGTTTTACATGTTTGCTGTGCATATAGCAAGCTAAAGCAGCAGGAAAAGAAGAATTGAATTGATTTTTACCCCAACTGTCTTTTTGAGTGAAATCTCTATTTGAGTTATTTAAACCAAATAATGAGGCTTTTTGCATATCGTTTTTTTTGCAAAGTTATGTAATTTTTTTGTCGTTTTATATTGAAGTGTTTTTTTTCGTATCGCCCAACCATTGCCTAAACAAACTTTCATTCGCATTTTTACCAAAACTCAACAAAAAAGCTCCAAAAAGCGTCAATTGGGAAAGGGGGCGAAGTTTCTTTTTGCCTCGCAAGATAGACACACGAAATCAAAAATCCAAGTTTTTTATCAAAATGTATTGAATTTTTTAGCGTTCAAGTTTTTGAAAAAAACTGCCTTATGCCGACTCGTCCCAAAAGAGCGTAGCCTTATAATAGCCTCCCAAAATTTATCCCAAAATTTATTTTTCCTACTTTTGTATAAATCGGAATTTCTTAACAAAAAAAACTCTGTCTTTTAAGCCGCCTTTTCTATTCACAAATTTTTTTCCCTATGCCGATGATAAATTACGTAATCGTTCAAAAAAAAAAATTCGCCTAAAATTCGTTAAACAAGCTGTTTTCACGTACACATGTTGCATAAATTTGTAAATTGCGCCCGATTTTGACAGATGTTTTCAAACCGAAAGATATGTTTTTCAACAAAATTGCAGTTTTTATCCTACTGCCGCTGTTTCTTCTGTTATTTTTTGATGCGCATGCGCAATTTGGTTTCGGGAAAAAAATTACCCCCTTAGGAACGCAAAGCAAAGTCATTGATTACGGAAATCCGAAAGAATACACGATTGCAGGCATTTCCGTCGTCGGCTCTAAGTATTTAGACCACAATGCGCTGACTTCAATGTCAGGACTGAGAACGGGCGACCGAATCAAAATTCCGAGCGATATTATCAGTCAGGCTGTTAAAAAGATTTGGAAACAAGGGCTTGTCGGCGATGTGGAAATTGCCGCTGAAAAAATTGAGGGCGATAAAATTTGGTTACAAATAATCCTCACCGAACGCCCTCGACTCTCAAGATTCTATTTTGAAGGTGTCAGTAAAGGGCAAACCTCAAGCCTCAACGAAAAAATTAAGCTCATTCGCGGACGTGTTGTCAACGATGTTACCATGAAAAATACCGAAAATACGGTCAAACAATTTTTCATTGAAAAAGGATACAACAACATCAACGTTAAAGTTATTCCAAAAAAAGACTCGATTCTCAGTAATCACGTTTCCCTTCTCATCAAAGTCGACAAAGGGGTTAAAATTCGCACCAATAAAATCGAATTTGAAGGCGTTTCGGCACTCAAAGAAAGGAAATTGCGCCGGAAAATGAAAAAAACGAAAGATTTTCGCTTCTTGGGCATTTTCAAACCAATGAAATTTTTGGAAAAAGAATTTGAAAACGATAAAAAAGCACTCATCGCTTATTATCAACAAAACGGCTACCGCGACGCGCAAATCGCTTTCGATACCGTCGTCAAGAAAAATGAACAATTCGTTGATATTAAAATTAAAATCAACGAAGGAAAACAATATTTTTACAGAAATATCACTTGGAACGGCAATTTTGTCTATGATTCTGCCCTTTTAGGTAAAGTTTTGGGCATCAAAAAAGGGGATATTTACGACACCGAAGAATTGCAAAAACGCCTCAATTTTAACCCGACAGGCTCTGATATCACCTCCCTTTACATGGATGACGGCTATTTGTTTTTCAGCATCAACCCCGTTGAAGTTGCCGTCGAAAATGATTCCGTAGATGTGGAAATGCGCATATTCGAAGGCGAACAAGCAACCATCAACAAAGTTATTCTCACCGGCAATACGCGCACAAGCGACCATGTTGTCCTGCGCGAAATTCGCACACTGCCCGGTCAAAAATTCAGCCGTTCGGACTTGATTCGGACGCAGCGCGAGTTGGCAACTTTGGGTTATTTTGACCCCGAACAAATCGGTATTCAGCCCAAACCAAACGGCGCGGACGGCACGGTGGACATACATTACAAAGTTGTCGAAAAACCGAGCGACCAAGTCGAACTTTCAGGCGGTTGGGGCGGTGTTTTTGGCTTTGTGGGCACTTTGGGCTTGGTTTTTAACAATTTTTCTGCCCGAAAAATTGCCAATCTCCGCGCTTGGAGCCCTCTCCCGCAAGGCGACGGACAAAAATTGGCAGTGCGTTTTCAAGCGAACGGACGCAGATTTCAAACCTATTCTTTCACTTTCACCGAACCTTGGCTCGGCGGCAAAAAGCCGAATAATTTCAGTGTAAACGTTCAACATTCCGTTCAACGTTTGATAAATTACTACACAAATGTTACGACGGGCAGTTTGCAAGTTACCGGCGTTACATTCACACTCGGTCGCCGCCTGTCTTACCCCGACGACTTTTTTACATTGAGCAACTCGGTCAGTTATTTGCGTTATGGTTTGAAAAATTACGGCGGACTGTTCAGAACAGTTTCTAACGGCGATTTTAACAACCTGCTTTTTAATACGACAATCGCCCGCAACAGCATTGACAACCCGATTTATCCGAGAAGCGGCTCCAATATGGTTTTAAGCGTCAATTTGACACCGCCCTACTCTGTTTTGAACAACAAAGATTACTCGCTCATGTCGGAAGACAAGCGTTTTCAGTGGATTGAATACCACAAATGGATGTTTGATAATTGGTGGTATTTGAATTTGTGGAAAGATTTAGTCGTCAGTGCGCGTGCGCATATTGGCTACATCGGCAGCTATCGCGCAAGCACCGGAATTAGCCCCTTTGAACGTTTTATCGTAGGCGGCGACGGCATGATGCTGAATAACTTCCTGCTCGGAACGGACATTGTCGGACTTCGCGGCTATACGAATCAGTCTATTCGCCCCGAAAAAGTGGAAGGCGGCGTTGTTTTTAATAAATTCGTTATGGAGATGCGTTACCCTGTTACCTTGAGTCAAGCTGCCTCTATTTATGCCCTTGTTTTTGCCGAAGGCGGCAACAATTGGGGTTCGGCACGCGACGTGAATCCCTTCGATTTGAAAAAATCCGTCGGGGCAGGGGTCAGAATTTTCATGCCTGCCATCGGCGTTTTGGGCATTGATTACGGTTGGGGCTTCGACCCGATACCGGGGAATCCGTCCGCAAATAACGGACAATTCCACTTCACGATTGGGCAAATGATTCGATAAAATTTAATTTTTTTTATATCTTTGCGGCGCAAAACAGTGCGCACTTTTTTGCGCCGCCGATTTTTTACCTTTCTACCAAAAAGGATATGTGGTTCAAAAGAACAGAAAAAAACATAACAACGCCTACAAGCGAAAAGAAAGATGCACCCGACCTTTGGTATCGTTCGCCGAGCGGGAATTACATTCTCAAAAAAGACCTTATTGAAAATTGCTATGTTTGTCCCGACGACGGCTTTCATGTTTCGATTGGACCTGCCGAATATTTTTCGATGCTTTTTGACGAATCTGTTTTTGAAAAATTGTACGAAGAAATTTTGCCGGTGGACGCATTGAAATTTACGGACACAAAACCCTACAAAAATCGCTTGCTTGAAGCGCAGAAAAAAACCGGTGTCAAAGACGCTGCACAAGTTGCGACGGGAAAAATCAACGGGCGTAAATGGGTCATTGCCTGCATGGATTTTCGTTTCATCGGCGGCTCAATGGGCGCGGTGGTAGGCGAAAAAATAGCACGGGCGATGGATTACGCCCTCGAAAATGAAATTCCCGTATTGGTTATTTCGCAATCCGGCGGCGCAAGAATGATGGAAGCGGGACTTTCTTTGATGCAAATGGCAAAAACCTCCGCAAAAATTGCTTTGTTGGAAAGGGCTAAAATCCCCTATTTTTCTTTGCTTTGCAATCCGACAACCGGCGGCGTTACTGCTTCTTTTGCGATGCTCGGCGACATTAATTTAGCCGAACCGAACGCACTCATCGGGTTTGCGGGACCGCGTGTCATACGCGAAACTATCGGAAAAGACTTGCCCAAAGGTTTTCAGACGGCGGAGTTTGTTTGCGAACACGGTTTTATTGATATTGTAACCGACCGCAGAGAATTGAAGGCAACATTGTCAAAATTAGCCGAGCATATTCTTGCGTAATTTTTTTAAAATATTTTATGCCGTCGTTTCTGACTTCACAAGCTAATTCCGTCGTTTCTGACTTCACCAGCTAATGCCGTCGTTTCTGACTTCACACGCTCATGCCGTCGTTTGTGTCTCCCCAAACGACTTTAGAAATAACAACGGCGGCGACGTTTTTTCCGCTGCCGTTGTTTATTTTATCACAAACGACTTAATAAAATTTTATGCAGGACAATTCGACTGAAACAGATGACTCGCTGCGGTTGTTTGAGTCATCACAAACGACTTTCAAGTCAAACGAAGATGCCGAATTGGAATTGATTATCAAAGAAATGATAAAGATTTCAGCGCAAGAAGACGAATTTTTGTTGCGCCAACTTTATGAAAGCTTTGTTTTGGGTAGATTTAGCAATGATTTTAATGATAAACTCAAAAGAATGCAACAAAAATATAAAATTTAATTTGACTGCCTGCCGTTTTTTTTCGCTTGCGCCTGCCGCCGAACTTGCTGCCCCTTTCAAACAAACCGACAAAGAAATTTTGAAAAAGTGGCAAAATTGTTTTAATCCTTTTGCAAAAAAAGTAAAATCGCCGGTTTCGTTTTTGAACTGCTTGTAGTAGGTTCGGCAGGTACGCGTATGTACGAACCCGAATATTTGAATGTACTCATACAAAAAGCCCGAAAATATCACATTTTAATCATTATCGATGAGGTTATGACCGGTTTCGGGCGCACCGGAATTTTTTTTTCCTGCGATTTTTTGAGCAAAAAACAGGATATTATTTGCATCTCAAAAGGCATTACGGGCGGATTTATGCCGCTCACGGCAAGTTTAATCAACGCAAAAACGGCAGATGCTTTTCGCATTGAGCCGTTTCACCGTTCTTTTTTTGCAGGGGCATTCCTACTCGGAAAGTCCGCTTGTGTGTGCTTTGGCAATTTTATCCGTAAAATTTTCTTCAAAATTCTTGTCAAAAAAACTCGTCAAGGCAGTTTTTTGTTCCGCGCTGAACGACAATTTTTGAAGCTTTTGAATGTGCCAAAGTTTGGAAATGAGCGTAAAATTGAACAAATCCAAACTCCTTTTGACAATCACAAGGGACTGCGCGAGGTAGTTTTTGATTTTCGTCTCACCGAATTCTTCCGACTCAATCGCTAAAAGTTGTCCGAGTTCTTTTCCGAGTACGCCGGTAAAACAAAAAGAAATCAGTTCTTTGGCTTTTTTGGCAATGTTGGGTTTTTTGTGCCAATTCGGAATGTTTTTGGCTTTCTCGATAAACTTTTGGGCAACATTGGTGTAAGGCAAAATCGCATTTGTTATCTCAAAAGCATATCGCTCATTAAAATTGTAAGCATCAGCAGCTTTTCTGTCGAAAAGCTTATTAGCAAGCGTTTTAGCTTGCTCAAAAAAGTCGACATCGGTTTTATTGAGGGTGAAAGCCTGTTCGAGTCGCGAGATTTCCGGATTTGCACCGAAGTTTTTTCTCAGCAAAGCAAAAAAATCGCTGAATTTGAGTTCGTCTACGTAAGACAATGCAAGTTCGTTTTCTGTCATTGTTTTTTTTCGGCAATGTAAGGAAAAGCGAAATAATACGAAATTTTATGAAAAAAAATGTAATAAAAAAAGGTTAACGCGCCTTTTCCGGCGGAGGGGCTGTTTTTCGTCTTTGCCGACAGATTGATTTTTGCGTATTTTGAGCCGCTAAATTCCTGTATTCCCATCAATATTCAACTTTTTTGTATGGTTTTGGCACAAGAATTGTATTTTTGTTAAGCAAAAATAAAATCTCAATAATTTTCTTAAATGGTGCAACCATTTTTGAAAAAATGAGGTCATTAGTGTAAAAATTACAATTACCATGAAACGTTTCCTTCTCTTCATTCTTATCATAATTCTTGCGGCAAGCAAGTTTAGCTGCACGGGGGAGAAGTCCGAAAAAACCTCGCTCCATATCGCCCGTGTAACCTTAAAAAAACTTGCCGAAGATTGTGATTATCCTTTTGCTTTAATGATTGACGGGCGCGAATGTCTTTATCCCGTCAATTGGAGCAATTATTCGTCTTTTTTCGGAAAAGACCAAACCGCCTTTAACATTACTTACAAAACCGCTAAGAACATTAAAGGCGATTGCGCAAACGGCAAATCCATCGAAATCAGCTACATTGAGCCTCTTCCTTAGCAGGCGTGAGTTTCGTTCGGATTAGCAAATGTGTCGCCCTCTTCTTCGGGTCGCCGCTCCGTGAGGCATTTAAAGTCTTTTTCAATCAAAATTTTCAAGCCATTAATTTCTGCGTTGATGCCGACTTTATCGCCCGTTGCCCATTCTCGGAGTACGGCGGGCGGAACTTTTACACCCAAAACATCACCCACAAAATAGGCTTGAAAATCCTCATTTTCGGACGGAGAAAGTTCATAGACAAATGCCCTGTCCGCAAATTCGGTTTTTTCGCTGACCTTTTTCAATTCCCCCATCGCACGCACTTCCGACACCATTAAGCGAAGGCGAATGCTGTTTCCTTTGATTCTGATTTTCATTTTAACTCTTTTTTTTGTTCAAATCAAAATGGCTTTTTATATGAATTGATTTCATTGCAGCCAAAAATTTTACAAATAAAATGCAAAAATTTTTTTTTCACAACAAAAACACGCTCTTGCAGGATAAAGTTTCAAAACGATATTTTTGACGTTAGCAAACAGCCCTGATAAAATTTTTCGCCTTTGCTTTTGTCTTAGCCGTTGCTTGCGTCTTCACAAGCGACAATCTCGCCGTTGCTTATGTCCTCACAAGCGACAACCTCGCCGTTGCTTGTGTCTTCACAAGCGACAATCTCGCCGTTGGTTGTGTCCTCACAAGCGACAACCTCGCCGTTGGTTGTGTCCTCACAAGCGACAACCTCGCCGTTGCT
>JBPOJO010000470.1:0-3220 GCA_052033485.1 Bacteroidota bacterium
CCTCCTTAAATCCGCAAGCTGAAGCTCGCGGTACACTCCGGCTAAATTGTTACAAAAAATTAAAACAAAATGCTGCCTAAGAAAACGCCGATTTTGGGTACTTTTAAAAAAAACACATTAAAAGGCGTTTTACTGTTAGCGTAAGTTTTTTGTTGCGAAAATGAGGGGTTTATTAAAAAAAAAATGTTCGTTTTGCATAATATTTCGGAATAAATTTATATTTTTGCAATTACAATTATTTCGAAATGAAATTTTAATAAACATTCAATTTTTGAAATAAAAATGCAATTTTTTCACCTTATCAAATCTGCCGATGACAACGTACCTTCGTTTTTTATTCCTTTTTTTCCTAAGTACATTTCTTTTCCATGCGCAACTCTCCGCACAGGATTTTTCTAAGGAAGAAATGATACTTTTCGGAAAAACTTTTGAAAAAGTGCGCCTCCAAAAAGGCGATAAATTTGAACTTTTGAAAGTTGCCGTCGAAAAATCCGGTCTTTCACAAGCGCGTTTTGAGGAAATTTGGGCTGCAGAATTGCAAAAAAAGCCCCTTACACTCACCGAAAACGAAAAAAAATCATTCGATAAAATCAAATTGCTGCTTTCGGAACAAGAATTAGCCGCCAAAACAAAATCCGAAAGTATCATTCTCGAATCGGGCATGACTCTCGAACTTTACGCACGCATGATGTCTCGCTATCGCGAAGATTCTCGCTTTCAAAATGAAATTTATCAACTTTTGCAAAAATAAAACCTAAAAAACATGGCTAAATTCTAATACGCGCAATCTCTCCTTTTATGCCTTTTTGCCTGCGCACTTTGGAGCAATTTGATTGCACAACCCCTTCCGAATCGCTATCGTGAAGAGATTTTTTCGACTGTCAACACGACCGGCAATATCCCTTTCAGTACCAATATTCAAACCGCAAAAGTAACACTCGATGTAGGCGGCAATAAAGTTCGAACGGACGAATCAGACTTGGTCAACACAACATTGCGCATGGACATTTACCAACCCGGCAATTTTGTACCTGCTTGGGGCGGCGGTCCCGATACTTTGCGCAAAAAACCCGTCATTGTCCTTTGTTTCGGCGGCGGTTTTGTTACCGGTTCGCGCACTGCTTGGGATATGGTTGCCCTTTCAAATGCGTTCGCAAAACGCGGTTTTGTCGTCGGCACGATTGATTATCGGCTCGGAATGAATATTTTTGATGAAGATTTGGCAGTTCGCGAAGTGTACCGCGGCATTCAAGACGGACGTTCAGCCGTGCGATATTTTAAAGCGAATGCCGCCTCTTTGGGCATTGATACCTCGCATGTCTACATTGCCGGTTACAGTGCAGGCGCGTTTATCGCCTATCACAATGCTTTTTTGGATAAAGAAGTCGAACGCCCCGCATCAACTTACACATGGACTTACTCTTGCGGATTATTTGGTTGGTCGAGCTGTGATGCCCCGAATCAGGGCTGTTTGGATTGCGTGGGTGATAACACTTCTTATTACGGCAAAGCATCGCTTTTCATGGGTTTTGCCGGCGCATTGGGCTTTTTGAGCAATGTTGAAGGACCGAGCGACATTCCCGGCGTGATGTTTCACAGTACCGACGACGGCACGGTGCCTTACGGCTACGGGCAGGCGTTTTTGTCGGGACTTGGTTTTATCGGCTCAATCATTGGTTTGGTGGTTGAAATCCCTTACACACACGGCAGCGGAAATGTTAAAAATCGAATGAATATTGTCGGTGCGGACGGCACACTTTATACCTATTCCGACCGCGACCACGGTCCGCACAAATGGGACGTTGACAACGACGGTGATTATGACAATGACCAAACACTATACCCCGAATCCTATACGAACGCAAGCGAATACGCTTATCAGAAAAAATTAAAGCCAAAATCTACGGCTTTGAGCGGAAATGTGAATGTTTGCGACGGTACTGTTACAGAAACTTACAATACCGATTTTTCCGATTTTTATTATGATTGGAATGTTTCCGGCGGAACTTTCGTAACTCCCTTAGCAACAAGGCAATACAGCAACACTGTAACTGTTCAATGGGCACCCGGCGCAGGTCCGCGCACCTTGACAGTAACGCCTTACAGCAGACAATTAGCGCGCGGCGATTTGCTCACATTAAATGCTCTTATTCCGACCACACCCGATTTGGCTGCCGTCGAAATAACAGGCGCAACAAATGGATGCGGAGGCTTGTCGGCAACACAAAGCATGATTTTAAAGATAAAAAATGTTAAATGCTACAATATTGCGGCAGGCACAAGCCTTTCGGTAACGATAAATGAAAGCACGACAAGCACTTCTTATACCGAAAATATTACATTGCCCTCTGCCCTCATTCTCAACGACGAATATACGCATACTTTTGTCGGAACTTTTGACATGAGTGCCGCTCTTACTTACAATTTTTCGGCTTCCGTAGCAATTGTTGCCGATGACAATGCCGCTAATAATGCCGTCAATTTGTCAGTTGTGCGCACGCCGATACCGTCAAGTCCGACTGTCAGCAGTGCGACAATTTGTTTTGGTGCAGCAAATCCGACTTTTACAACGGTCGGCGCAAATGTTTTGTGGTATTCAGATGCCTCTTTGTCAACACAAGTCGGTACGGGATTAAGTTTTACGCCCACAGTTTCCGCAGCGGGAAGTTATACTTTTTACCTGACGCAAACCGTTTCGGGTTGTGTCAGTCCCTCAGGCTCTTTTTCATTCATTATCAATGATTTACCGCTCGTTTCTTTGTCTGCATTTTCACCGATTTGTGTCAATGCAGCAGCTTTTACCCTCTCCGGCGGCACACCCTCCGGCGGCACGTATTCGGGTGCGGGTGTAAGCGGCGGAATGTTTAACCCTGCCCTTGCAGGCGCGGGTACGCACGGAATCACTTATTCCTACACTGACGTAAATGGCTGCTCAAACACGGCTGTACAAAATATTTTGGTCAATGATTTACCTACTGTTTCACTTTCGGCATTTTCTGCGGTTTGTATTGATGCCACTGCCTTTGCACTCACGGGCGGCACGCCGACAGGCGGCACGTATTCTGGTACGGGGGTAAGCGGCGGAATGTTCAACCCTGCCCTTGCAGGCGCGGGTACGCACGGAATCACATAAACATACACGGAAGCGAACGGCTGCACAAAATCTCCGTAGCAAAATATTTTATTAAATGCAGTTCCGACAGAATCAAATAGCGAAGTT
>JBPOJO010000611.1:0-1970 GCA_052033485.1 Bacteroidota bacterium
ATCAAAAAATAACAAACCAAGCAAAAATCTTTTTTGTGTCTTGCCAAAAAATAAATTTTCAGACGGGAACACAAGCCAACGCAAAGCCTTTTTCTCTTTTCCGAACAAAAAATAATCGCCAAACCAAAAGGAGAAAACAGCCGAAGTTAAGAAAAAATATTTCAAATTTTTTCTAAAAAAAAACTTGGAAATTTGATTTTTTGTGCCTACCTTACGTTCGCAAAAAAGGGTAAAGACTTGGAAAGAAAACGTTTTTTTTCAAAAAACGCCTAACAAGGGCTTGCGCAACAAGCAGGGTGGAGGTGCTTTTTTTTGTACTTTTGTGCGATGTAATTTGCAGTGCTTTTTTGCCCTGCCTGTCGCGAAGCCGTGTGCGTTGGGTGCTATTTTAAACAAACCTAAATGGAAAACATAAAAACAGAACTAATAAACCTAATTGAAGAAATTAGGATTGCCGATTTTTTTGAGAGAATAGATACTCTTCAAAACACGAACCAAATTGAAGTAAAAGGACTACCATTACTAAACAAATTGCGAATGGAATTTGCTTATGGTGGTGTTAAGTTTGACTATTATGACCGTTTAAAAGCGTGGGTTCAGTTGCATATCATTATTATCGTTAATCCCAACAATGGTAACAGGAATACAAAATCCAATGGATTTTGCCAAGAGATTAAAGACTTGATTAGCAAAGGCAAATTGGAGAAAGTCATTGACAAACTGTTAGAGGTCTTTCAAGGCAAAGACGAACACAGTGAAGTGGTTTTACTTTCAAGTCAATATCATTCAACAAAATCAAACCTTGATAAAGGCATTATCACAGATGCACAAGCAACACAAACTTACGCAAGAATTACGCAAGCAATTTTGGCATTGCTGAAAGAACTTTGCGAAAATTAGGATTTTTCGTAATTTTGCCCTAAATATCTGAAAATGAAAGAACGTATCATTATAGCAGGGGCAAATGGTTCGGGAAAAACTACTTTTTCAAGACACGTTTTGGCAGCAACAGGCTTTGAGTTTTTAAACGCAGATGAAATTGAAAAAGAGTTAGGCGTTTCAAAATTACAAGCAGGCAAAGAGTTTTTTAGCCGACTTGACAAGTTTATTGAAACTGAAACAAGTTTTGTTTTAGAAAGCACCCTATCAGGAAACTACCTTGTAAAAGCCATTGAGAAAGCAAAACAGCAAGGATATGCTACCCGATTAGTGTATGTGTTTTTAGGCAGTCCCAACGACTGCATACAAAGGATAAAGTTGCGGGTAAAACTTGGCGGACATTTTGTGCCTGATGAGGACGTAATTCGCAGATATTACCGTAGTAAAAAGAACTTTTGGAATACCTACAAAAATTTGGTAGATAGTTGGGTAATGATTTACAACTCAACCGATACCGCCCCACAAAGAGTGGCAATAGGTAAAAGCAACAGTTTTGTAGTGGAAATTGAAAACTTATTTGAGGACTTTTTAAACGAATTTGAAAAATGAGAGTACAAAAATTAGATAGCCTTGAAGCCTACCAAACAGCGTCTTACTTTACTAATTTGTTCAGTAAAGCAGTGCAAGAGGCAAAAGAAATAAACCGAAAAAATGGTTTGCCAAATGACTTTGTAGTCAATGGAAAACGATTTTATGAACTACCAAATGGAGAAATCGTAACAGAAAATCCATTAGCGACAAAATAAAAACAGCCCACAACATTGGCTTGGCGAAAGCGGGGCAAAAGTGCTAAATTGAACTTTTGAATAAGAATTGGGGCTAAATTACTTTATTGGGGCTTTTGTGCTAAGATTTCCCCGCCTTCGCCAAGACTTGGACGTTAGACGAACTTCGTAACGTATAACAACGCATTGGCGGCAATAACCTATTGATAATCAACGGGGTACAAAAACGAATTTTGCAAAAAGTTATTGCGCCAATGCAGGTATTAGGCGTATGGCAGTTTTTTCCGCAACTTTCATTAAAAACGA
>JBPOJO010000599.1:0-4033 GCA_052033485.1 Bacteroidota bacterium
ATCAGGTTTCGCCACTCGGCTGGGTCGGGGGCATTTGGGTTCAGTTGCGAAGCGGCACCCACGATTCTCTTGTCGCCAAAAAGGGCTTTATTTTAACTTGGTGAAAAATCAATCGGAGTTGGCGGAGTGAGGCAATTTCCGCTAAGCTCTCCCCAAAAAAAACGCATAACTAATTTTCGATTAATTTTCGCCCTCCTCATTCGTAGGAATTATAGCAAAAAATAAGACAAAAGTCTCAAATTTTGAGGTGTATGTCTGAATGTAAGAAATTGGTAAAAATAAACACTTTTTTTCTAAACAGAACGGTTTAATCCCACCCTTTGCAAATGCATTTTCGTAGATTTACAAAATTTTTTATCTAAAAAATGCCGATTTTTTCCTGTTTATCCCAAAACCTTGTCAAATTTTACGCAATTTTGGATGTAAACATCGCTTAATCTGCAGATTTTTTGAATTAATTTTACAAAAAAAATATTCAGTAAAAAAAAACCTTTAAAATATTTATTCGATAAGACTTTTCCTTAATTTTGCCTTGTCAAACGGCACGGTTTTACCACCTTGTTCATCAACCACAAATAATATGTCAACAAGTGTCAAAATTTTCTCAGGTTCGTCAACTGAATACCTTGCGAAAAAAATAGCCAAAGCTTACGGCAGTCCGCTCGGAAAAGTAACGATACAACGTTTCAGCGACGGCGAAATGAGCCCCTTTTTTGAAGAATCTATACGCGGAAATCATGTTTTTATAGTGCAATCCACTTTCCCGCCGGCGGAAAATCTCATGGAGCTTTTATTGCTCACCGATTCCGCTCGACGTGCAAGCGCAGGGCAAATTACGGTCGTGATGCCCTATTTCGGCTATGCAAGGCAGGACAGAAAGGATAAGCCCCGTGTAGGAATCGGTGCAAAATTAGTGGCAAATTTGCTCACATCGGCAGGCGCAGACCGCGTCATTACGTGTGATTTGCATGCGGGACAAATTCAAGGCTTTTTTGATATTCCTGTCGACCATCTCTACGCAAGTGCGATTTTTGTACCTTATTTGAAGTCTTTAAACTTGGATAATTTAATTTTTGCCTCACCCGACGTAGGCGGCGTTTCGCGAGCGCGTCAATATGCACAATTTCTCTCCGCCGATATGGTTGTTTGCGACAAACATCGCAAAAGGGCTAACGAAATTGATAAAATGCAAATTATCGGTGATGTAGAGGGTGCAAATGTCGTTTTGGTTGATGATATGGTCGACACTGCCGGCACAATTTGCAATGCCGCGCAGCTTATAATGGACAAAGGCGCGGTCAGCGTTCGTGCCGTCGCAACTCACCCTGTTTTGTCCGGAAAGGCTTACGAGCGTATCGAAGCCTCTGTTTTGGCAGAATTAGTGGTTTCGGATACCATTCCGTTAAAAAATACGACAGCCAAAATCAACGTTCTTTCCGTTGCGGATTTGTTTGCGAAAGCTATACGAATTATCAACGACCAAGAATCCATCAGCACTTTATTCATCTGAAAAAAAATATTGCTTCCGAATAAAAATGGAATTAACAACAGTAGAAACGGCGAAAAAATTAGGTTTGACCGCCGACGAGTTCGAAAAAATTAAGGAAATACTCGGACGAGTGCCGAATTTTACCGAATTGAGCGTTTATTCCGTCATGTGGTCGGAACATTGCAGCTATAAAAATTCGATTGTTTGGCTCAAAACTTTGCCGCGCGATTCGGAAAAAATGTTGGCGAAAGCAGGCGACGAAAACGCGGGTTTAGTGGACATCGGCGAGGGTTTGGCGGTTTGTTTCAAAATAGAATCGCACAATCACCCTTCAGCCCTCGAGCCTTTCCAAGGAGCGGCGACGGGAGTCGGAGGTATCAATCGCGACATTTTTTCGATGGGCGCGCGTCCGATTGCACAGTTAAATTCCCTTCGTTTCGGCAATATTCAATCGGCGAAAACGAAATGGTTAGTCAAAGGAGTTGTGTCGGGCATCAGCAGTTACGGCAACGCTTTCGGCATTCCTACGGTCGGCGGTGAAGTTTATTTCGACGATTGTTATAACGTCAACCCGCTCGTCAACGCTTTTTCTGCCGGTGTTGTAGAGGTCAATAAAGTTGCCCGCGCAACGTCCCACGGCACGGGAAATCCCGTTTTTATTGTCGGTTCGGCAACGGGAAAAGACGGGATTCACGGCGCGGCTTTCGCTTCCAAAGACATTACCGAAGATTCTATCAAAGATTTGCCGGCGGTGCAAGTGGGCGACCCTTTTTTGGAAAAATTGTTGCTCGAAGCAACTTTGGAAATTATTGAAACTCAGACCGTCATCGGCGTTCAGGACATGGGCGCGGCGGGAATTACCTGCTCAACCTCAGAAATGAGTGCGAAAGGTGAACAAGGCATGGATATTTGGCTCGAAAAAGTGCCTATGCGTCAAGAAAATATGCTTTCTTGGGAAATTCTTTTGTCAGAATCACAGGAGCGTATGCTTTTTGTGGTCAAAAAAGGCACTGAGGCAACCGTTAAAGCAATTTGTGATAAATGGGATTTATTTTGCGAACAAATCGGCGTGGTAACGGACTCAAAAAATGTTCGCTATTTTTATCACGGCGAATTGCACGCGGATATACCGGCGGAATCGCTTGTTTTGGGCGGCGGTGCGCCCGTGTATCACCGTGAGTACAAAGAGCCTGCCTACTATGCGCAATACAAAAAATTTCGCATGGAAGATGTGCCGCGACCGTCAAAAGGCGGTTTTTCGGAAGTAGCGCAATTTTTGCTTTCGCACCCCAATATTGCATCGCGCAAATGGATTGCGGAGCAATACGATTCGATGGTCGGGGCGGCAAATGCGAGCACAAACGCGCCCTCCGATGCGGCGGTGGTGAATATTAAAGGCACAAACAAAAATCTTGTGATAACGGTTGATTGCAATTCTCGCTACGTTTATGCCGACCCTGAAATCGGGACGCAAATTGCGGTAGCAGAAGCGGCACGCAACATTGTTTGTACGGGCGGCGAGCCTGTCGGTATTACAAACTGCCTTAATTTCGGCAATCCGTATGTGCCGGAGGTATATTGGCATTTTGTCGGTGCAATTAAAGGCATGAAAAAGGCTTGTGAAAAATTCGGCACGCCGGTAACGGGCGGCAACGTAAGTTTTTACAATCAATCTTCCGACGAGGGTCCTGTTTTTCCGACTCCGACAATCGGCATGGTGGGCATTATGGAGGGTTTGGAGAAGCGCATGACTTTAAATTTCAAAAATGAAGATGACGTAATTTATATGGTCGGCAAGCCGGGTGATGACATTGCTTGTTCGGAATATTTGTATTCTTGGCACGGCGTAAAAGCGTCTCCGGCTCCGCTTTTTAACTTAGATGAGGAATATCGGGTACAGCAAGCAGTTAAAGTTTTGATTCAAAAGGGATTAATCAATTCGGCGCACGACATTTCGGACGGCGGTTTGTTCATTACTTTGGCAGAATCGGCATTATCGGGTGGTTTTGGCTTTTTCATCACGACGAATCCGGGGTACAGAAAAGATGCGTTTTTGTTTGGAGAGGCGCAAAGCCGTGTGGTGGTGAGTGTTCGCCCGAACTTGCGCGGGGATTTTGAAGCGACCCTGAAAAATTTAGGAGTTGATTTTTCAAATCTCGGTGTTGTAACCAACAAAAACTCAGGTTTCAATGCAGACGGTTATGAATTAAGTACTTACGAAAAGGCTTATCAACTTTATTACCAAACAATCGGCAGTTTGATGAGTTAGACAATTTTAAACCTATAAGGTTTTTGAAAGCCTTATAGGTTTTTTTTGTAACAGTTTAGCCCGAGTGTTCCGCGAGCTATTAGCTTGGCACTTATAAAGTTAGGTCGCAAACTGATAGCTCGCAAAATAATATTTTTCAAGCGGGCTAATTAGTTACGCTATTTTTAGTTTTTTTGCGTGCTAATATAAAGGCTATGAAAAAAAAAAATTTGACTTAAAATTACTTTCAATAAATGTTAATGACTTGATTAATAATTTTTTAATTACTTTTTGAA
>JBPOJO010000508.1:0-7959 GCA_052033485.1 Bacteroidota bacterium
TTGTTAGATAAGAATACTCATGGTGATGATTTGAACGACGCTATTTTTTGGGAATCATTAAACATAAAAATAGATTATTTTGATGATATCAAAAAAATACTTCCTGCATCACAAATTGATTGGGGTAAGGATTATCTAAAAATGTTTGGACAAGAAAATTCTAATAGATTTGAAATCTATTTTGAAAATAACGTTGTCTTTTCTGTTTGTTTTCGAGTGGATTTTTTATCTGACTATGGGTTATTTTTAAGTAACCTGATTCCTTTTCTTCATTTGAAAAAATTGGCTATTTTGGATGAAGAAATGGCATTTATTCCTCTAACAATTAATTCAATTATGGAAAAAATTAATAAATCACGACAAAGAACAATTTATGATAAACTTTGTGAGTAGGAGAGAATCGTTATCAATCTAACGCCGGCAGTGAGCGTGAAACGTCCTTTGATTTAGCGTGGCTTGAGACGGCTTTTCGTCCCGTAGATGCGCAGGTCGGGCGACTTTGGGGAGTAGATGCTTTGGCGATGCTGACACCGGGCATATCCCCGATGGCTTTCGCGCTGAATAATCCGGTTTCTTTTAATGACCCGACGGGGCTTGCTCCGACAGGACTTTTTCCGCTTGCCGCCTTTGCCGATTATGAAAATGAACGCAAAAAAGCGGGAATGCTTACGGCGGAGGATAGAGGGAATGGAGATGATAAAAGGGGAACAAAATCATCTTCAACAAGTTCTAATAAGAGCGGAGATGATACAGGAAAAAATGAAAAGAAAAAGGACAACAAAAAGAAATCCAAATTACCCAAACGAGGAGAATACAAGCCTGAAAGTTTGGAGAAAATGCAAGCGGATTTGGATTATATAGCCGACGGCGAAAATGGAAATCCC
The DNA here is from genome assembly GCA_052033485.1 of Bacteroidota bacterium. GTDB lineage: Bacteria > Bacteroidota > Bacteroidia > Cytophagales > Bernardetiaceae > JBPOJO01. The sequence goes on from JBPOJO010000508.1 coordinate 885, forward strand.
TTTTCAAGAGCTTTAGCGTTATTTTTGTATAATTATAGTTCGAGTACGTTTGAGGAAAAAACTGAACTCATTTCTGCTTTTCCTTGGCTCTCGTGGATGAGAATTAGTAAGTGGTTTGGGCGAGGGGTAATTAAAGAGATTACGAACGTTATACCTGAGGGCAATCTTGCTAATCATTTATTTAAAGGTGCAGGTAAACTTATCGATAGTCCCGAAAACAGAGTATTGATACAAAACATTTCCAATGGTAAAGTACTTGTCGTTGAAAAGTTTGGAAAAAGTTGGTTTAGGGGGATTGATGCTGCCGGAAGTGGGATTTATTCTTACGTTCAAAATGGGGTCGTTAAAGGAGCAGGATAGACTAATTTCAATGAAGATGAACTTATTAATCATATAATTAAAGCAGTGGGAGTAAAATAACTTGTATGAAAAAAAGCAAGCGATGGCAAAATAAGTGCTAATGGGGACATCTACAGTAATGAATTGATTACCGAAAAAGAGGGCTATAAGGCAATGTTGTTCATACTTAAAGCATTATGAAGCAACAGGTTCAATGACCTTACAGATATTTTAAGTGGCGGCTCAGTTTATGCAGGCAAAGTGATAATAAAGCCTATTGGGACTATTGGTCTGAAGCTGTTGATAAAGTTAAAGCAGAAAGACAGCCACATTTAAAATATGTAACCTAAAAATTGAGTTAAAGAAAACAAAAAAAGGACTGTTCTTTCGGAACAGTCCTTTAAAAGGGCGAACGAAGGGACTCGAACCCTCGACCAACGGATCCACAAACCGCTACTCTAACCAACTGAGCTACGATCGCCATCTTGATGACACAAAGGTCGGCAATTTTTTTTTAATTCCAAACTTTTGAGAAATTTTTTTTTGTTTTTTTTCTGTCCGACAACTTTTTCCCCTTAATTTTCCAAAAAACAGGCAAAGATGACTTTCTGAATTTAATACAATCACTGCGCATTAAAAAAATCATTAACGTTTAGGGCGCAAGTCGGTAAAGTAACTGAATGCCGAAATTCGTATTTGTTCGTCTGAAAGAATTTGAAATTACAGGGTTATTCAGCGAATAATCAAAATATGCCGTCGTTGTAAGCTGTTTTGTAACCATATACGCAAGCGTCGGATTGATGCGCAAATTCATATTGCCCGCCGTAACGGTAGTGAGTTGCTTTTCGTTTTCTATCCGCCTTTGATACGTTACATTGTCGCGCAAAGTGAGTGCGAAGCGAAAGGTCAGGTCATTTTTTAACACGGTTTCAGTAAAAGGGATTTTAAAATTCTTTTTTCTCAAACCGACATCAATCGTGATATCGCTGCTTTTTATCTCCGTTAATTGCGCATTATTGAGATTCATCGTCAAACTGCGTTGTTTGTTAAAATCAATTCGCGCCGTAATGTCGCTTTTCGTTTTGATGTTGAAACCGACAAGGGGTGAAAATTTTTCGGTAACAGAGACTTGATTCATGACCAAAACAGGCACTAAAACCCCCGTTACGGGGTCTCTGCGCCCATAAAGCATGTTCGCTTCGCTGATGTCGAGATTGATGTAATCGGCATCATAAAGCAATGAAGAAGTGAAATTTCCCGTCGAATACGAGGCTGAATAGCCGTGTGAAAGCGTTATGGAGGAGAAAATATTTTTAAACATTTCTAATTCCGACAAGCCCGAGTAGTTCAAACGCCAATTCGGTAAAGGAATTTGCGGAAAAGCGGAAGGCGATTTTTGCTTTTTGCCGGTGTAGGCTTGCAAAAAAGCCGGCAAAATGACATCTTGACTGTTCGCAAGATAGGGACCTTCGGGATTTTGGGCATCTAAAAAGGCTTTTACATCGCCTCTTGCGGCAATAAATTTATCAAAAACCGGCGAATTTTTTTGCGCATCAACCCGGTCAAAAGCCGTTCGCAAGGTAATGAAAGAAATCGTATAATTGCCGTTGCGCGTCGCAGATTCAAAATTGTATTGCTCCGCCGTCGGGTCATAGCGAATAATTTCGGAAAATGCCGCCCCGTTCGCTCGTGAAGCCTCAATCGTCAGTTGAAAACCTTTTGTCGGCTCCACTGTCGCGGTGAGGTTAATTTTTTTGTCGAGCGTTTGCTGATAGGGCATGGTTTGCACGGAACTTTTTGAAATTAAACCTTTTGCAGCCATGTCCAAAATCATATTCCGACTTTGACCGCCGAGAATAAAGGGCAAAGAAGCCATATCCAAGTTTTCATTTAAGCCGAAATACGAAGGGCGCGGCAGATAACCGGGCAAGTTCGTTGCGCGATTGCTGTTGTAAGTAATGTTGATTTTTTTGACAGAAAAAAGCACTTTCGCAATCGTATTGAGAGCGGGCGATGCGGGCTGATTTTGCTCCTTTGCAGCTTTTTCGGTCAATTTTTGAGCATGCTTTTTCAATTTTTCCTCCAAGCGATTTTGCCTTTTGAGATATTTATTTTGTTTTTTCCAATATTTTCCCAAAATGTCCGCATAAAAAAGGCTGTCGGCAAACAGCGAATCAGCCGGCACGGAAATCAAACTGTCGGCAGCACTTTTGCGGGCGTAATCATTTTTCAGAGCCTGCAAACGCAAAAGTTTTTTCTCCTCGCGCTTTTTGGCATTTTTTGATTTTTTTTCACTGATTTTCGACAACCTGAATTTGAGTCTTTTGGTTTTTTCGTCCTCCGTTTTAGCCGCTTTTGAAGAGGGTTTTGTTTTGCCGGAGGCAGTTAATTGTTTGAGCAAAGGGCTTTTATCATACAATTTTTGCATATTAATTTGCCCTGCGAGTGTAAATTGATTGGTATTCCGTGCAAGATTGCCGAGCGTATCCGCCATGCCGACCGCACCCGCAGACCACTGATAACCTGCGTTGTATTTGGCATCTGCGGAAATAAAATCAGTGAAAGGAATTTTTTCGAGCGGCAATTTGTAATTAAAAACAACATCTTGCTTAAAAAATTTTGTCCGTCCGAGTTTGCGAAGATTATTCATCACCGAATCGCGCTTTACTTCTGTGTTAATTTCACCTTCGGGTTCATCAATAATTGCATTGACGGCACTGTTGTAATCAAAAGTCAACCCGTCGGTAAATTTCCAACGCGCATTGTAATTTCGGTCAAACATATAAGATTTTTCAAAAAATGCGGGCATTCCTGCCGTCGTAAGTTCGGCGTTACGCATTTGCATTTTTGTATAATTTCTGTTCAAAACACCGTTAAAACCAATGGTTTGCGGAGTCAAAGTGAAGTTAAAATCGCGAAGGAGTTTTAAATAGGGCGAATTAAAAAGCTCCGATTTGCTCAGCGGCTTCCACGGTTTTGCCTCAAACGAATAAGCATAATTCAAACCGATTTTGCTGTTCATTCTTTCGCGCACGGCTATTTGAATGTCGGACTGCACTTCGTCTGCATAAGAATAAGTGAAAGCCCAATTTTCGACATCATAAAAATGTTTTTGCGCTTTCGGATTGACTTTTGTTTTTCTGACATTGGTAAAATTGATGCTTTTTCGCGTCAATCGCGCTTGTACTTTAGACATAAAATCGTCTTTATTATCCTGAAAACGAGTGTCCATTGATTGGTCGAGGCGCGTATCAGGGTCAAGCGGATTGAAGAGCGGCGTGGTCAAACTTTGCTCATAACTGACAAACATCGGCAGGGAAATTCCGATGCGATTTAATAAAATTTTATCTAAATTAACCGTCGAATTAACATCGTAATAAAAAATTGTTTCGCGAGAGCGTTGCGAAATTTTATCTTGTAATCCGCCGAAAAAGGGTGTAGAATAACGAAGCGAGGCGTTAATCTGCGCAAAATCAGCTAATTGCATTTGCAAACGGGCATTTGCCGCCCAACCTGCTTCTTTGTTAAATTCGGCAACGCGCAATTCGTCAAACCAAACACAAACCGAACGCGGCAATTCGTCTGCCGAGCGGGGATTGCGCACGCCGAGCATGGCGGTTTGCAGGTTGCTCAAATCGGGATTTCCGACGACGGTAACATTGTAACGCCCGATTTTCACGGTGTAAGGCACGGTCATTGACAAGCGTTTTTTATTGCGCTCCGCTTTGATGTTGATGAAATTTGACAATTCAAAATCAATTTCGTTTTCGAGCGGCCAAACTTGCCTTTCGCCGGTCGAACCTTTCGGAGTCATGACAAGCGGCACTTCAACTTCGTAAAAATTTTCTTTAAAATCTGTTCCGAGCCTTAAAAAAGCGGACATTTCTTCGTCTTTCGCATCATCACTTTCGGCGTGAATAAACATTTGAACACGCTTGTAATTGACGAAATCAAAATTCATATTTTTGAAAACTCCTCGCGAATCCGTGTCTTGCAAGCCTTCCACACAAACGCGCAAAGATTGCTCATTTTGTCTTGCTTGTGTTACGGAAGTCGGGTCTACATCACGTTTGAAGCCGGGCGGGAGCATATAAGGTGTATTTTTTCCGTCAAAAAGCCCGTTTCGCTCAATATTCACAGTGCCGACGGTAAAAGAAGGATTGTAGGGTTCGAGCGGTTTATTCAACCCCGGCGTTTGCAAATCGCCCAAATAAGGTCGCCACTGCGCGCCGACAAATTGAAATTGCGACATTCTCAGGACGACGGGCTGCGTCCAACCTTGCATAAAAAGGCGGACAAAACGTATAGACTTAAATCCGTCAATATCGCCGTATTTTTCCTGAAATTCGCGTATCGGAATCCGGAATTGATACCAAGTAATTTCATCATTCGACTTTTTTGCTTTGGTCGTAACTTGTGCAACAACGTAAGGATTTACGCCTTTTTCCAACATTCCGGGTTTGATGCTGATTTTATATTTGTAAAAACTTTCCAAGTCCGAAATCGTGTTATCGCGGTTCAAATCTTCATTGTCGGGCGTTTGATAGGAAGAATTATTGCCCGAATTTTCAGGAGAATTACCTTGCATATTGTTGAATCGCGTGTATCGGGTGAGAATTTTTGCATTTTTGTCGGTATAATTGCCGTCGAGAAAATGTTTAAAATTGTCGCCTGCGGGGTCTTCCGTGATGCGCGAAAGGGAGAGGTCGTTGAGTTTAGTTTTAATTTCTTCGATGTAATCTTTGAAAAAAATACGCTCTTCTTCGTCCGTTGCGCCGTCGAGACCGATATCTTGTTTGCCCCTCGAATCCGAGCCTGCGGCGAAAGCATCGGTGAGATATTGTTGTTTAGGTGCATTTCCCCAAGCGGTTTTCGCAATTTGGTCGGGGTTTCCGTCAGTCGGAATACCGTTTTCAAAATTATGCCTTCCGTCGGGAATGACATCTTCGGAAATATTTCCTAAGTGAATTTCCAAATCGCCGCCCGAAACGTTATTCACGCCTTTATTCAATCCGTCGAGGTCTTGATAAATTATTTGACCGTTTTTACCGGTTAAAAACGGGTCGAGCAGCCAAAATTCGAGGTATTGTACATTTATATTGTCAAAATCAATGTCATGCGTAATTCCGCGCGTTATTGAGCCGAAATTTTTCTCCGGAGAGGGCAATTTGCCGTTGCGCAAAAGGTTGGTGTTAAAATTGTACGCACCGCGTTCTTCGGGATAAAAAGCCAAATCGAAGGTTTGTTCGGGCAGATTAACTTGCTGCGCGTCGCGTCCTTTGGCAATTTCATTGTAAAGCACCATTCGCGTGTAGTGATTGAGTTTGTCCTCCTCCGTAATGTTATCGGGTGCACTGCCCTGAAAACCTCCGCTGTAAAAGGCGGTGTTATCAATGGAATACCAAGTTAAATTTGCGCGTAAATTATTGTAATCCAAAGGATTAGCAAAACCGCCGTTGGGAATAAGATTGCGCGGTGTGCTGCCTAAACGCCAAGCTGTAGGCATTCTGCCGAGTTCATAAGGGATTTCCGAGCTTTCGAAATCATCAATGTATGAGGTTTCGACACTGCCGTTTTGTTTTAACATTTGATTTGTACCCGGAATAAGCTGCGCAAATTCGCCGCTGAAAGCAAAAACGGATTTTTCTTTTGTATCCACAAAAGGAATTTTATCCACCATTCTTGTTAAAAAGCCCGATTCTTTGCGATAATTGCCGGCTATGCCCCACAAAGTATTTCGCAAAGGTTCATTATTCATCGTTACGCGCGTGATGAGCGGACGTTCGTTGAGGTGCAAGACCGTACCGACGATTTTAAAATCTTTGTTAAAACGGTATTCGGCTTCCAAGCCCATAAAATTGCGCTGTTGAAAATTGAATAAATCCGCTCTTTCATATTGAATAATAATATCTTTTCCCGAACTTAAAACGCCCGTATTGGTCAAACGAACCCTGCCGAGTTGATAATCTACCGTATAATCCGCCCCTTCGGTGAGCAGCGTGTTGCCGGCGCGAACACTGACGGATTGCGGCGCGATGTTCATTCCGGGCAAAATAATTTCATTGGAAGTTGAGGACATATAGCTTCCTTTTAAGAAAAATTTGCTTTTATTCGTCAACAACTGTGCGTCCGCTTGCGTTCCCGTGTAAAGTTCTTGAAAAACGTATTTATTAATCAACTGCAATTCCAAAGAGGGCTCAAAATAGGCTTTGAGATTTGAACCGAAAGGCTCTAAAACAGGAAAAATAATTCGCCCTGCCGTCGGGTCAATGGTCAAGGAAGGCACAAAATCGAAATTGCCGTCCGGCTGCGGGTCATTGTTTGGATTGAGGCGGTCTAAGCCAAAAATTTGCAACAGAGGGCGATTTTGCGTCTGAATTCCCTCGTGCAAACTCGGATTGTCAATGCCTGTCATATCGTCCCGATACATGATTCGAAACTGAAAATTGAGCTGCTGAATTTGCGGAGCGTTCAAGTTGTAAATATTTTTCATCATCAAATCCCACATGGGTAAATCCGTGCGAATCGTTGAAGGGCGCAACATTTTCATCACGACGGTTTCCGTGTCGGGATTATTTTGATAATCTTCCGTCAGTTCGCCTACGCGATAGACCTTGCCTTGATAGGTGTACTCATACGAAACGGCGATAATTTCGTCGTTTCTGACGGGCTGCAAAAGCGAAATATAGCCTAATTGCGGGTGAAAAGTAAATTCGTTCGGCTGCAATTTTCTTGC
>JBPOJO010000664.1:0-1875 GCA_052033485.1 Bacteroidota bacterium
GCTCACTGCCGGCGTTAGATTGATAACGATTCTCTCCGGTGTTTTGTTGTGTTTGGAGGTCATTTTCTTCGATGCCTTTGAGGTTTAAGCCCCACGGGTCGTAGTGATTCTCTTGGAAAACGACCGGCGCGACGCGCTGAACGCGGAAATCGTCGAAAAAACCGTCAGGAACCGCCCCGATTTCTATCTTTTAGGCATTTCAAACTGATAGATGTAATTTTTGCCTTTCGCTTCCCTTTTGAAAACATGATTATTATACAAAAAGGAACGCTCGGAAGATTTTACATACGAAATGATGCTTTGGTTATACATAAAATTTCGGGGTAATATGAAATTTGAAACCTTAAAACTAAAAAAGCTATTACCGGTTTTTAAATCGAAAATTTTAAAAGTATTGGTGTAATTGCCTCCAATTCCTTTGTCGCTACAGTTCATGTAGGTTTCTTTATCAAGAAGAAAACCTAATCTAATATATTTATTTGCATCTTTCAATGTGTAAACTTCTCCTTCAAATTCAATTTTTAAGCCTCCGCTAATAACAGTACGTTCGTAGTAAATTCTGTCTTCTACTGACAAACGGGAAGCCCCGCCGCAACCACTAAATCTCCCGCATGTTCTGTCAAAATAACAATAAACATTTTGGGTAGTAATCAAAACAATGTCCAAGTGCGTATAGAAAAAAAACTCATAATTAAATGCAGAACATTCTTCCGGCATCTCCAAATGAAAATTTAAATTCGTTTCAACCGATTTTTCCGGTAACTCCTTTAAATTGTAATCATAAAAGCGGAAACGATAATTGGCAAACATTTCTCTTTGCTCGTCATACTTTATATCAAGTGTCAAAATCAAAGAGTCACCCGGAATGACGCGATAGAAGTCAGATTTGACAAAATGTTCAACATATTTGACAATCTCCTTTTTTTTATTTTTTAAATTATATTTTATAATTTTTTTTCCGCTGTAAAGCCACAAAAACTCACCGACGCGGCTAAATCTAAAGCTGACTTCAGGGATTGTACGGCAACTGTGGGTGGTGTCCACAATCAGGTCGTGAGGTTCAAAAATTTCTTCCAATGAAACAGAATCCAAAATGGTTAGTTGTCCTGTTTGCGCGAAAACCTGCTCAGAAAAGATGCAAAGCAAGGCATAAATAAAAATGATTCTTAATTTCATGAAATTATTTTTTTATGAAGTTGTTAATGAATACGTTCCAAATATACTGTCGTCGGCTTGACAAGTAATTATCACTTTGCGACAGATGTGCAAGCGTAAAAGTACCCTTTCCTTCTTTTTCCATTCCCTTTTCATATCCGCCGCTTGCGTTAATTGTATGTATGAACGGACTTTCTATACCATACACAGTATTAACATGTGTTTTGCTTACGAGCAGCGCACCAATGATTTCACGCTCATTTTTACTAACCGGAGTCGCATTCAGAGCAATGTCTTTTGGCTTATAAACTTTGCTTCCGCCTCAAACTCTTCCCAAGTCATATTTTCTAAAGAAATTGTTACACGCCCCCTTGATTTTGTGTCTCTAAATAATGTAAGCGGCAAACCTTCCTCCTTTGCATAGCTCACTAACAACATTACGGCAAGTTGCGAGCATTGGAAATAACCTGTCAAAATATCCTGCGATAAAACATTTTTCACCGTTTTGTTGCCACTATCTGCATCCTCTCCTAACTTTCCTGCAATTTCTATGATATACTCCTGAAACTTCCCAAAATCATCTCGATTCCAATCACGCTTTTTTTCCCAAGCTTTGTGTTCTTTTTTCTTTTCTTCCCCATTTCTATTATCCTCCGCCGTAAGCATTCCCGCTTTTTTGCGTTCATTTTCATAATCGGCAAAGGCGGCAAGCGGAAAAAG
>JBPOJO010000174.1:0-5979 GCA_052033485.1 Bacteroidota bacterium
GAATAATTCTCGGCTACAAACAAGATAACACCCCTTTCACTGTCAAAGAGTTGGGAATTGCAGGAGCAATAACTGTTTTGTTGAAAGATGCCGTCATGCCGAATTTGGTGCAAACCACCGAAAATACGCCTGCATTCATTCACGGCGGTCCTTTTGCCAATATTGCGCACGGCTGCAATTCCGTGATGGCAACCAAAATGGCACTCAGTCATGCCGATTATGTCGTTACCGAAGCGGGTTTCGGGGCGGATTTAGGGGGTGAAAAATTTATTGAACTAAAATGCCGAATTGCCGGTTTGCAGCATAACGCGACCGTTATTGTTGTAACTTCGCAAGCCTTAAAATTGCACGGAAATGTGCCTTATGAAAATATTTCAAAACCGAACTTAGAAGGCTTAAAAGCAGGCTTGCCGAATCTCGAACGTCATGCCGAAAATATGCAATCTTTCGGGCAATCGGTCATTCTTGCTTTTAACCAATATCATTTTGACACGGAAGAAGAAATGAACTTTTTACGCGCATGGTGCAAAGAAAAAGGGATTGTTTTTGCCGTCAATAATTCTTTCACACAGGGCGGCGAAGGTGCTGTTGAGTTAGCAAAAGCCGTTGTCGAAACGGTCGAAAAAAATCCTTCAAAACCGCTTTCGTTTGTGTATGATTTGCAAGACAGTATAGAGGCTAAATTGACGAAAATTGTTACAAAAATCTATCGCGGCAGTCAGGTTGTTTTAAGCAAAAAAGCCAAAACAGCACTCTCAAAAATTAAGAAAAACGGTTGGGAAAATTTGCCGGTTTGTATCGCAAAAACGCAATATTCGTTCTCCGATGATGCCAAAAATCTCGGCGCGCCTTCCGGTTTTACGATAAATATTGAGGACTTGGTCGTCAATTCGGGTGCGGGTTTCGTCGTTGCGGTTGCGGGCGACATCATGCGTATGCCCGGTTTGCCGGAAGACCCGCAAGCTCTGCGAATTGACTTAAAAGACGGTTTTATTGACGGTTTGAGCTAATTTAAAAAAATGTACAACGGACTTTCAGTCCGATTTCCGGCATAAGATTTAACGGACTTAAGTCCGTTGTACGTGGTTTATAATTTTTTTAAACACCCTCCGAAGTGCAAGATTTCGGAGGGTAAAAAATTTCCAAAAGCATGAAAAAAATTTATATTTCCGCCATTATCTGCCTTTTATTTTTTTTTACAAATAAACTTTCGGCACAAAATTTTACCCTTGACGACATCATGTCGGGGCACGAATTTGTCGGAAATTTACCCGAAAATGTGCTTTGGAGCGATGACGGAACGCGAATTTGTTTTCGACACAATCCCGAAAAAAATGCTCTTTCACAATGGTATGCAGCATCAGTAATAAACGGCAAAATCTCTTCCGTTCCCAAAAAGCTTACGCCCGACGAAGTCATTCAATTTGTGCCGGAAGAAGGCAATTTTTCCCGCGATTTCACCAAAAAGATTTTTGAAAAAAACGGTGATATTTATTTGTTTCAAAAAAATAAATCATTGCAACAAATCACCGCAACGAACGCACGCGAGAGCAACCCTGTTTTTGCCAAAAATGAAACTTCCGTCATTTGGCAATCGGGCGATAATTTATTTCTTTTCGACTTGCAGACGGGTTTCACCAAACAATTAACTGATTTTAAGCAAGGGGCTGAAAAAAAAGGCAAAGACAATGAAGAAGAGGCTTTTTTAAAAAAACAACAAAACGAACTTTTTGAAATTATTCGTAAAAGAGAAAAAAACGAGCGTGAAAAGAAAGAAATCAACGAAAAATTTCGCCCGAAAAGACCGAAGGAAATTTTCACGGGCAGTTTTTCAATTGCTTTTTTGCAAGTCAGTCCTGATGTCAAAAAAATTGCCTTTGGTCTGAGCGATTTCGGCAATCCTAAATTCACCGAAGTACATCAATTTGTCAATAAAAACGGCTTTGCTGAAAATAAAAAAGCGCGTGAAAAAGTCGGTTTTGACGAAGAAAAACACTCTTTCGGTATGTACATTCCCGAACGAGACACGGTGATTTATCCGAAATTTTCCGACTTGGAGGGCATTTACCAAAATCCCGCTTACTTTGCCGAATACGGCAGAGAATTGACGGCAAAAGAGCCGCGTCCTGTCATTGTGAACGCTGCTTATTTTTCGCCCGACAGCAAATATTGTGTTATTTTGGTGCGTTCTTTGGACAATAAAGACCGTTGGGTAGCCTCCGTGAACACGGAAAACGGCGAACTGAAAACGCTTGAAAGGCAGCGAGATGAGGCTTGGATTGGCGGTCCCGGCATTGATAATTGGCGGCAAGCCGTTGGAACGGCAGGTTTTATGCCGGACGGAAGAAATTTCTATTTTCAATCTGAAAAAACGGGTTTTTCGCACCTCTACGCTGTTGACGCAGAAACAGGCGCGCAAAAGCAACTCAGTAAAGGAAATTTTGAAATTGATAATGTTTTGTTGTCAAAAACGGGAAAATATTGGTTTTTTACGGCAAATAAGGAGCATCCGGGGGAGTATCATTTTTACAAAATGCCGCTTTGGGGCGGAGAGCCGGAAAAAATTACTTCAAAAATCGGCATACATGATGTTCAACTTTCGCCCGATGAAAAACATTTGGCATTTCTTTTTTCCGACACAAAAACACCTTGGGAGCTTTATTTTTCGGAAAATAAAGCAGGCGCGCCTTATGAAAGATTGACTTTTTCTGCCGACAAAAAATTTTCCGAGCTGAATCTCATTACACCCGAAATTATTACTTTTCCTGCTGCCGACGGCGCAAACGTGTATGCACGTGTGTATAGGGGCGCGAATCCGGACGGGCGAGGGGTGATTTTTGTGCATGGTGCGGGCTATCTGCAAAATGTACACAAGGGGTGGAGTACGTATTTTCGCGAATTTCTTTTTCACCAATTTTTAGCATCAAAGGGCTATACCGTTTTTGATATTGATTATCGCGGCAGCAAAGGTTACGGGCGCGATTGGCGGACGGGAATTTATCGGCACATGGGCGGAAAAGACCTCACTGACCATGTTGATGCCGCCAAATTTATGGCACAAAAATACGGCGTTTCTCCGGCAAAAATCGGAATTTACGGCGGTTCTTACGGCGGATTCATTACCTTGATGGCAATGTTTCAACACGGCGAAATTTTTAAGGCGGGAGCTGCTCTGCGCGCCGTAACGGATTGGGCGCACTATAATCATCAATACACCTCCGCAATTTTGAATACGCCTGTTTTGGACAGTGCGGCATATCGTCGCAGTTCACCGATTTATTTTGCCGAAGGATTTAAAGCTAACTTGCTGATTTGCCATGGATTAGTTGATGACAATGTTCAGCCGCAAGATGTCGTTCGCTTATCGCAGCGACTAATTGAACTTCGTAAAGAAAATTGGGAATTTGCGGTCTATCCGATTGAATCTCACGGATTTACGGAAAGCACAAGTTGGGCAGATGAATACAAACGGATTTTCAAACTTTTTGAGGAAAATCTGAAATAAGTATTTGAACAACAAGGGCAGCATTTTTTTGCCAAAAAGAATAACTTTCGCAAAGAAATTCACTTTCGCAGTTGATTGTAAAGTTACAAATGTCGGCAAAAAACAAGGCAACATAAGGAAAGTTTAACCGGGAAAAGATGTTAATTTTTTAAAAAACAACCCTTGCCCCGATGATTAACAAGTCATCAAGTTGCCTTTCTGTTCTTGCATTCATCCATTCCGCAATCGTCGCCGATAAAATGCCGTGCTGTTTTTTCATCGGCATAAGATGAATATCATACAGCAAGTCGCGAAAACGACGGGAAAGAAATTTTCGCCCTTCTTTTCCGCCGAATTGGTCTTCGTATCCGTCGGAAAAAATATAAAACATGGTCGTCAATTTTTCGTAAGGATTATCACTTCGTAAATTAATTCTGTGTTTTGGAAAATGTGGTACAAATTTGGTAAAATTGCCTCCGATTGGGTGAATAGAGCCTTTTATCATCTCTAAATTATTGGATTTTCGTATATCCGAATATTGAATATAATACAGCGGACTTTTTGCGCCCGCAAAATCAAGGACGGCTCTGTCGCGGTCAATGACAATGACAGAAACGTCCATGCCGTCCCGAATTTTGGTTTCGTAAGGCTTCAAAATCAATGCAATTTGTTTATTCATTTCGGTCAAAATTTCATCGGGCGACCAATAATTTTTTCCAAAAATAGCCTCACGCAACAATGCGTCCGCAATGAAGCTCATAATCGCCCCCGGAACGCCGTGTCCGGTGCAATCAATCGCCGCAAAAATGCTCCTGTTTCCCTCGTTGTGAAACCAATAAAAGTCGCCCGAAACAACATCTCGCGGCTGAAAAAAGATAAAATGCTCCGGAAAAAACGTACCGATGTGTTCTTGTCGGGGCAAAATTGCATTTTGAATCCGTTTTGCGTAATTGATACTTGCCAAAATGTCTTTATTTTTTTTCTCAATTTCTTCATTGACAACACGCAAATTTTCGGCGATAGCATGAATTTCTTCATTTTGCTGATTGATTTCTTCATTTTTTTGCATCAAATCCTCATTGGCTTCGCGAATTTCTGACATACTTTTTCGGACTTTTGTCAGCATTACGGTAAAATCTTTGGCAAGCAAGCCGATTTCGTCCTTCTCCTGAATATTTGCAATTTTAACATTTTCGTCGAAATCTGCCTCTATAACCTTGTGAATGGACTGCGAAAGGTCTTCAATGGGTTTTCCTAATTTTTTAACAATAAAATAGACAAGAGCAATATTTGCGGCGATGACGACTAAAAAAACAATGATAAAAGTCAAATGCAGACTTTGTGTGAGCAGGTCAATTCTCTGCAAAATTATTGCGTCTAACTCCTTAATATGCAAGTCAATACTGACGGAAAGCTCAACAAGCTCGGTTTTTAAGCCCTTTTCACCGGCAATACCGATTTTTAACTCAATTTCTGCAATATCATTAAATGACTTTTTGTAATCTTCCAAAAAACCGAGTAATTCATTTTGAATGACAGGATTATCGTTTGATTTGAGAAAATTGAGGCGTAATTGACTGATTTTTTTGTTCAAAAGTGTTATGTATTTTTCTTCTTTCCGCAAGAAAAAATCTTTTTCATGTCGTCTGATATAGAGCAGCAAATTCATATCTTTCGGAGAAATATGCTCTTCAATGAAGTGAACACTTTCGCGCATTTTGCCCTCAAGTCCGTGATTTTCAAATCCTCGTTTGCGAAAAAGTGAAACGGCAAGGGCGAATTTTTTCTCTAATTCTTCTATTTCGTCGTGCGTTTTTATCAAATGTCGACTCAAAGTTGCGTCCGCAATTTCATCGCGTTCAATTTTTGAGAGTAAAAGTTGAACTTCATTAAAAATATCGCCGTGCAAATTCAAATAGTCGCTTTTCCCTGTTTCATAAAAACTTGTGTTATGCGTACCGTAGAGGAAAAAATCTCTTTCGGCAACGCCGGCTTGCGCAATTTTTAAGTTAATTTCATTTAATCTTGCATAAGTTTTCTCAATTTCAAGGACTTTTGTATTGTAGAGTTCCCAAAGTCCGAAGACGACAAAAATCATCAATGAAAAAGCTCCGAAGGCAACAAGCAATTTGAATTTAATGCTGTTTGCTTTAATCATGGCAGACATGGTGCGTATTTTTGGATAGAGTTGTTACAGTCGTAAAGCAGCGAAACTGATTTTCAGTGCGTTTCGTATGCTTTTTTGCAAAAGTAATAAAAAAAAATATATGCGCAAGTAATGATTTTTTTTTAATTCTAAAAAAAGGGAAAAAAAATTACAAAAACTCCAAAAAAGCAGCAAGTTGATATTCAATTATGTTAAAATGCAACTAAGTAATTGGACAATTTAAAAGTGCAATTTAGGTACAAGAAATTTTAGTTCTTGAGTCGTTTTTGCATCAAACCTATAAGGTTTTTAAAACCTTATAGGTTTAAACTTTAATTTTGGCTGATTA
>JBPOJO010000372.1:0-2111 GCA_052033485.1 Bacteroidota bacterium
GCAATCCAAACTAATTTTTCCTCAAAAGCATCAAGTGCGTAAGAAACCGCATCTACATTTGTAGCTTTAGAATCATTGATATATTTCACGCCTTTAACGGTGCCGGAAAGTTGCAAACGATGCGGCGCATTGACAAAAGTGCGCAATTTTTCGCGCAAATACTCCTCATGAAGTCTGAAAATATTCGCAACAGTCAAAGCCGCACACATATTGAGCATATTATGTCGCCCTTTCAGCGGTAAATTTTCTAAGTCAATCGGCGCGAGCTGTCCGACAATGAGTTTTTTATTGTCTATTCTGACATTTTCGCCGGCAAAATTCACCGTATCAAGGTTGATTTTTTTTGCTTTTACGGGCGTATGCGAATACGGGTCTGCGGCGTTGCCGATAAAAAAGTCGTTTTCGTCCTGATTTTCCGCAATTCGGTATTTGGCTTGCGCATATTTTTCCATCGAATAGTCATACCGGTCTAAATGGTCAGGCGTGATATTGAGCAAAATTGCAATATGCGGCTTAAAAAATTTGATGTCATCGAGCTGAAAACTACTGATTTCAAGCACATAGAGGTCTGTTTCGGCATCATTCAAAACGGCGGCAGCAAAACTTTTGCCGATGTTGCCCGCTAAGGCAACTCGCCGCCCCTCACCGTTGAGCAAGTGATGCGTGAGGAGCGTTGTGGTCGTTTTGCCGTTTGTGCCCGTAATTGCCACGATTTTTTTGCTCGTATAGCGCGCCGCAAATTCAATTTCGGAAATAATTTCGATATTTTTTTTGCGTGCCTCTATTATAAGCTGATTTTTTTCGGGAATACCCGGGCTTTTAATAAGTGTTTCGGCGGCAAAAATAATGTCGGGCGAATGATTGTTTTCTTCAAAAGGAATCGAGTTTTCCGCCAAGATTCGGCGATATTTTTCTGCCAACATTCCGCCGTCGGACAAAAAAACGTTCAAACCTTTATTTTTAGCCAAAAGTGCCGCGCCTACTCCGCTTTCGCCGCCGCCGAGCACGACAATAGAATATTTTTCCATTTTACAAAAATTAACGCTTCCTGTCGGCGCATTCGCACCGACAAGTCAGTTTGATGCTTAAAAATTGGGTCGAAGTTGGTATTTTGCATAATAATCGTTAATTACCGCAACTGCTTCGTCGGCGGTATCCACAAGATTAATGAGGGATAAATCTTCCGGACTGACATTTTTTTCCTGTTCAATCAAGACTTCTTTAATCCATACCAAAAGTCCCTTCCAAAAAGTTTTTCCGACCAAAACAATGGGAAAACGTCCGATTTTTTTAGTTTGAATCAGCGTGTAAGCCTCAAAAAGTTCGTCAAGCGTACCCAAACCGCCCGGCATAACAATAAAGCCCTGCGAATATTTGATGAACATGACTTTGCGCACGAAAAAATAATCGAAAGTAATGAGTTTATCGGGGTCAATATAAATGTTGCCGGATTGCTCAAAAGGCAAAGTTATGTTCAGACCGACCGATTTTCCGCCGGCTTCTTTCGCGCCCTTATTGCCCGCTTCCATAATGCCGGGACCGCCGCCGGTAATGACTCCGTAGCCGCTTTGGACAAGTTTTCGGGCAACTTCGGAGGCAAGCTCAAAGTAGGGGTTTTCGGGCTTGGTTCTTGCGGAGCCGAAAATCGTAACGCAAGGACCGATTTTTGCCAATTTTTCAAACCCTTCAACAAATTCAGCCATGACTTTAAAAATCAGCCACGAATTTTGGCTTTTAATTTCGTTCCAATCGCGATTTTGAAAGGCTTTTTTTATTTTGTTCAACTCCTCAGGGTGCAAGGGAGGCTGATTTTTACCGATTTCTTCAATCATATTTTTTGAGCTAAAAATTCAAATTAAAAAGAATAAATGTATCAAAGCTTTACAGCATTGGGCATTAGTCTGTTAAAAATTGGACAAAAAAACAAAATCACTCCCGTTTCGGGGCTTTTTTATTTTTTCAGCGAATTGTCGTTACGCAACAGACTAAGTAATTGGACAATTTAAAAGTGCAATTTAGGTACAAGAAATTTTAGTTCTTGAGTCGTTTTTGCATCAAACCTATAAGGTTTTTAAAACCTTATAGGTTTAAACTTTAATTTTGGCTGATTA
>JBPOJO010000689.1:0-7026 GCA_052033485.1 Bacteroidota bacterium
ACAAATTCAGGAATTGGGTGAAGAATATCCTGAATTTCGTGAAATTTTTGCTAATCTTGTTAATAAGGTCGAAAACGGGCGTTCTCCCATGAATGAAAATAATCTCATTCGTGCCTTAGAGAAACTCAACATCGAAGATGCTATCAATACTATCGAAAAATTAAAAGAAATAGGGCTTTTGAAAGAATATAAAGCCTATGCAAAAACCAAAGTAAATAACGAAGAAAAGCGTTATCATATTCCTGATTTATACTTGTCGGGTTTAGGTTTTACACGTTTAGGAACCAATTAGTTATTTTTTTTCTAATCCCATGTCCCTACAAGCAAGTTCGTGCAATCAGAATACATTTCAATTGCTTGATTGTCGCCCCGATAAGCCCTTTCTTAGCTTGTTTTGTTTGTTTTTTCAACAAGTGTTTTGATGGGACGTAACTGTTTAGTCAGAATGTATCGCGAGCTTTAGCTTGCGATTTTACTTCCTTTCGAGTGATAGAACCGCTGTAAAAAGAATGGCAAATGCCAATTCTCCTGCACATTTTTGGAAAATCGTGCTACAAAAAAAGTACAAAATTTTCACTCGAAAAGGAACAAGCTGCCTGTCAACAAGCAAATGTAAGGTCGCAAGCTAAAGCGCGCGGTACAAATTTTGGCAAACCGGCTAAATAGCTTCACTGCCTTTGCAAAACTTAAAAACTTTTTGAAAATAAAACTGCCTTAATTTCTTTTATTGCCCTCAAAATAGTAATTTTGCGGCATAAAAAATTGTAACTGTTAAACCGGTTTGCATGAACGTACCGCCGACATCTTGCCGGCGATAAAAACCTATAATTTGTCGGCAAAATGCCGGCAGAACACTTGGGGCAAACAGTTACAAAAATTAAGTTTTGCCCCTTGATTTTTAACCGTAAAGTAAAGCCCAAAAATGGAAAATTATGACATCATTGTCAAGACACAGCACGGTCTTGAAGGAGTTTTGGCGAAGGAAATTGAGCATTTAGGCGGAAAAAATATCGAAATTCTCAGCCGCGCTGTTGTTTTTGAGGGCAATGATGAATTGCTTTACAAGGCAAATTATTACTTGCGAACTGCCCTGAGAGTCCTAAAACCCATCGCCTCCGTTACGGCAACCGATGAGGAATTTTATTACAAAAAACTTCGACATATTGCTTGGGAAGACTATTTCGCACTTGATAAAACTTTTGCCGTAGATGCAGTTGTCAGCGGACGTATTTTTACTCACTCAAAATACGCCGCACTGAAAGCAAAAGACGCGATTGCTGACCGTTTTCGCGATAAAACAGGTCAAAGACCCTCCGTTGAAACAGAAAATCCCGATTTGCGGATACACATACACATTAACGAAAACAAAATTACCGTTGCTCTCGACAGCACCGGAAAATCGCTCGACCGACGCGGATACAGGCTTGACCGTACACAAGCACCTATCAATGAGGTACTTGCGGCAGGAATAGTTTTGCTTGCAGGCTATGACGGCTCGCAAGATTTTTACGACCTCATGTGCGGCTCAGGTACTTTTTCCATTGAAGCCGCAATGATTGCCGCAAATATTCCGCCCGGTATTGCCCGTGAATTTGCTTTTGAAAAATGGCGCGATTTTAATGCCGAATTGTGGGAAAAAGTTAAAAAAGACGCAGAAGAAGCGCAAACAGAGCCGACCGGAAATATTTTTGCCTCCGACAACAGCAGACAAGCCGTTGATGCCTCTCGCGCAAATATCGAACGTGCGGCGGTAGACGAGTGGGTTATGTGTTCAAAAAAGGATTTTTTTGAAGTTGTGCCTAAAAATCAAGGCGGAATTGTCGTTTTGAACCCGCCTTACGGTGAGCGAATGACCCCTAAAAATATTCAACAGCTTTACGAAAACATCGGCGCACACCTAAAAAATGATTTTCAAGGCTGCGAAGCATGGGTAATTTCTTCCGATTTTGATGCTTTGCAACGCATCGGACTTGCCGCAAAGAGCAAAATTAAACTTTTCAACGGCGCGCTTGAATGTAAATTGCATCAATACGAACTTTACAAAGGCAGCAGGAATTTTACGCAAGATTCGGAAGAGGAATTGTCTGATGAAAAGCCGAGAATTGTTATTCCTTCGAGAAATATTCCGGCGAAAGAATCAGAGGAGGAGTTTTCAGACGAAACGGTAAGAATTGTTATTCCTTCGAGAAATATTTCGGCGGTTGAGTCGGAGGAGGATTTTTCAGACGAAATTGATGAATAGTAAATGATTTTCAAACCTATAAGGTCTTTGCAACCTTATAGGTTTTTTTGTGTTAAATAACTTCGGTAATTGTTTTTTAATAAACAGAATACTTTCCGTTGCCTTTCAAAATTATACCGCTTACTTCGCAAATATCAACATTGTCAAATGTGATAGAATCTTGGTCGTCTGCGTCCGCGCTTGCTTTGATGTCAACTTTGCAGTTGTATCCTTCGGGAAAAGTAATTTCGATTTTTTGTCCGGGGGCTAAAACATCTGCGCCGAGCAAGTCTTCTCCCCATGCAGTATTGTTGACATCGGAAGCGAAAATGCTGTAAATGTCAACGCCGGCTTGATTGACAATTTCTACTGTTGTTTGAGCATAGCTTGAAGCCGCGCAGAAAAGCGTAAAAAAGAGAAATAAGGCTGAAATTTTTTTCATTTCGGTTTTAATAAAATGGTGAAAAAGTTTGAAAACATTTTATACTCAACAAATACTATACCGAAAAAAATGTTTTGTTTGTTCCGTCAAAAAATATTGCATTAACAAGCCGTATTTTTGGAAAATCCGTACTTCGAAAATACCTTTGGGTTTTAAACTTCAAATTTTTTTTTATGAAAAAATTACTGCTCATACTTGGTCTTTTTTCGACATTTTTCTCAGCGAATGCTCAAAAAAAAATGACGCTCGACCAAAGTGTTTTTTTTCGGGATTTATTGCCGACTAATTTTTCGCAGGTCAGTTGGATAAATCCTCAAACGATTGCCCTTTCGGAAGACGGGCAAAAAATTCGCTTTATGTATTTCAAAAAAGACAAATTTTATTTCGGAAAACGCGAAATTACGCTTGCCTCGCTCAATACGCAAATTGCCGGAAAAACCTCGCCCCTGACTTTTTTGCCGCAAATTACATGGAAAGGTGCGAAATTTTATTTTGAAAATGAATTGGCTCTTTTTCAATGCGATACACTCGGAAATTGTGAAAAAATGACCGATTGGGCGCAAGATATTTCTGTTTATGACCTGAATGAAAAGTTTGATGTGGCTTTTGTCAAAGATTTTAACCTTTTTGTCAAAGAACGTTCGGGAAAAACGACACAAATTACACGCGACGGAGAAGCGAACATTGTCTATGGGCAAACTGTCCACAGGAGCGAATTTGGTATTCACAAAGGGCTTTTTTGGTCGCCCGAAAGCAACAAACTTGCTTTTTATCGCATGGACGAAAAAATCGTAAAGGATTATCCCTTAGTGAATTACATTGAAAGACCTGCTAAAATTGACAATATCAAATATCCCATGGCAGGCGAAAAAAGTCATCACGTAACCGTCGGAATTTTTGATGTAAAAAGCGGAAAAACCGTTTTTCTCAAAACAGGAGAACCTGCGGAGCAATATCTCACGAATATCACTTGGTCGCCCGACGCAAAGAAAATTTATATTGCGATTGTCAATCGCGAGCAAAATTTAATGCGTTTGAAAAGATTTAATGCCGAAACGGGCGAAGAAGAAAAAACACTTTTTGAAGAAAAAAATGACAAATATGTAGAGCCGGAAAACGGTTTATTTTTTCTTCTCAATCAGTCCGGCAATTTTATTTGGCAAAGCGAACGCGACGGTTATAATCATCTTTACCTCCATGATGCGGAAGGAAATTTGCTCAAACAGCTTACAAAAGGCAGCGAGTTGGTAACGGAAATCACCGGTTTTGATGCAAAAGGCGAAAATGTTTTTTTCAGGCACATCGGGAAAAGAGCTGTTGAAAGGCATTATTCTGTCGTCAATGTCAAAACCGGAAAAGTTTCTTTGCTGACACAAGAAGCGGGAACGCACACGGCAATTTTTTCTCCCGAAGGGCAATTTTTTTACGACAATCTTACTTCCTTGAGTGTTCCGCGCAAAATTTCATTGAAAAAAATCGCCGAAAAAGGCATTTCTGAGGTGCAAACTCTTCTGACGGCAGGCAATCCGCTCAAAGATTACGCCGCGCCGAACATTGAAATAGGTACGCTCAAAGCAGAAGACGGGACGGAACTTTTTTATCGCCTCATCAAACCTGCAGATTTTGATGCCGGAAAAAAATACCCTGTCATGGTCTATGTTTACGGCGGTCCGCATGCGCAAATGATAACGGACACTTGGCGCGGCGGAGCGGATTATTTTTCGCAATACGTTGCACAAGAGGGTTTTATCGTTTTTACTTTGGACAATCGCGGCTCGGCTGACCGCGGTTTGGCGTTTGAGCAGGCGACTTTCCGGCAGTTGGGGCAAAACGAAATGAAAGACCAATTAAAAGGTGTCGAATTTTTGAAATCTTTGCCGTTTGTAAATGCGGAAAAAATGGCGGTTTACGGTTGGAGTTTTGGCGGTTTTATGACGACAAGTTTGATGTTGCACTACCCCGGCATTTTCAAAACTGCCGTTGCGGGCGGTCCTGTCATGGATTGGAGTTTGTACGAAATCATGTACACCGAACGCTACATGGATACGCCGAAAGAAAACGCGGAAGGCTATGAAAAAACAAGTTTATTCAACAAAGTTGATAATTTGCACGGGCGTTTATTGCTCATACACGGTCAAAAAGACGATGTTGTTGTACCGCAACATACGCTTCTTTTTATGCAAAAATGTATCGAAAAGGGGAAATTATTGGACACATTTTTTTACCCTACGCACCCTCACAATGTACGCGGAAAAGACCGAATACATTTGAATAAAACTATTTTTGATTATCTCAAACGCGGATTAGATTAATTTTAGTTCAAACACAAACTAAGTTCTTTGAAATCTTAGTTTGTGTTTGAAAATTTTTTTTCCGCTCGCCACGGCGGAGTGTTGATAAGGTGAAAGATAAAAAATTGGTAACTATTTAGCCGGAGTGTACCGCGAGCTTTAGCTTGCGGTTTTAAGGCGGAGGATATCCTGCAACACGCTAATGTACGGTCGCAAGCTAACGCTCGCGCTACACTCTTGTGCAAACCGGCTAAATAGTTACAAAAAATGATTATTCCCTTCCGGGCGATAGAATCATCAGGGCATGTTCATAAAGAAATAAATCTGCTTTTTGAGCAGGGTATTGTGAGCATCTTGCTTTTTGAGCAGGGTATTGTGAGCATCTTGCTCACAGACTTTGTTTTTTAAGATGCCGGCGATACGCTTTTTGAATCGCCTGACTAAAATAATGGGCAAAATTCCGTTTCGCCCGCACGATTTTGGAAAATCGTACTGCGAAAAAAGTACGAAATGATGAGTCGAAAGGGAATAATTGTCCGATTGCTTATTTCTTCAAAACGCTGTTTAATGAACTTTGAAGCCGATAAGCAAAACATCGTCAATTTGCATTCCCGTTCCTTTCCAATCCATAAAGTAGTCGGCAAGTTTATTTTTTTGAACATCAAGCGGTTCTTGATGTACTTTTTTCAGCAATTCATAAAAGTTTTTACGCAAAATTTTACGCCCGAAAGCTCCGCCGAATTGGTCTTCATAGCCGTCAGAAAAAATGTAATAAATTGCCTCGCGGTCTGTCGGAATTGTATGTTTTTCAAAATTTACGGTTAAAATACCTTCTCCGACCGATTCTTTATTTCCTTTAATGATACTAATTTCGCTGTTTTTGATATAAACAAGCGGATTTTTTGCACCGGAAAATTCAATTTGATGATTTATTTTGTCAATTACACAAATGACCGCGTCCATGCCGTCCCGATTTTGTGTTTCGTTTTTTTGCAGCGTACGAATGATATTGTTGTGAAGTTCTGCTAAAATTAAATCGGGAGAATATATTTTTTGAACATTTACAATTTGATTCAGGTAGGCGTGTCCCGACATAGACATGAACGCACCCGGAACCCCGTGCCCCGTGCAATCAACAGCAGCTAAAACAACTTTATGCGTGCCGTTTTCTTTGATTTCGGAATACCAATAAAAGTCGCCGCTGACGACATCGCGCGGCAAAAGATAAATAAAGGCATCGCCGACGGCAGCGGCTACGGCAGCCGCATCGGGAAGCATTGCGGACTGAATACGCTTTGCATAATTGATGCTGTCGCGCAAATTTTTAGAATTTTCTTCAATTTCTTTTTTCTGCTCCTCAATTTTACTGTACGCGCCCGCATTGTCCAAAGCAGTTGAAATATAGGTCGCTAAACTTTCCAAAAGGTTCAGTTGATACTCGGAATAGGCGTTTTTGCGCATACTTTGAACCGTTATCACGCCGTTAATTTTGCCTTTTGAAAAAAGCGGGACGTAGATAAAGGAAAGCGGCATTTCGCCCCGTACAATTTTCATTTCTTTGTCGGAATACAATTCGTGTTGTTTTTCCAAATCTGAAATAAAAATGCTTTGTTTCCTCAAAAAACAGATAACGGGATAGTATTCAATATCATTTTTAACGTCAAAAGCACGCCCTTCGAGGCGTTTTCCGCTTTCGATAAATGAATCAAAATGAATGGCTTGCGTTTCATTGTTGTATATACCGATACCGAAACCGTTTGCTTCTAAAATTTCATTCAAGTTTTGATAGATTGTTTCGACAACTTCGTCAAAACTCAAAGTTGAAGTGATTTTTCTGCCGATTTCATTTAAAATTCGAATATTTTCATACGTTTTAACGACTTCTGTTTTTTGTTTTTCTAACTCAAAATTTTTGTCAATAATTTCAACTGTGTGTTCTTTGACTAAAATTTCCAAAGCTCTGTTTCGCGCTTCTATGGTGATAATGCGCAGTTTTAAAGCACCGTAAATTAACAAAGTTAAAGCCAAAATAACTAAAAAAATAAACCAATAAGTTTGCCAAAACGGAGGGG
>JBPOJO010000590.1:0-3542 GCA_052033485.1 Bacteroidota bacterium
GGAGCCGCCGAGTTTTGTTGCCTCTTCTGTTTCTCTGTAATATTGTTCGATGCGCGCTTTTGACATGTTGAGTTTTTATTTTGCAAAAATAGACAAAAAAAAGGATTTACAAAATGCAGGGCAAGATATTCACGGCGAAGAATTTGAAACTGTTGAATTGAATTTTTTTTTCGTTTATTTTGCATAAATCGTGCAATTTTATTTACTTGTCAAAAAAAAACTATGAATAACCTTTTATACCAAAATGATGTCGTTTCATTCTTTTATGAAGAAACAACGGACATGCTGACCGATGTTTGGACGGAAAAAAGCGGTGATTTGACTGAAAACGAATTTAAAGAAATGATTTTGAAATGGTTTGACTATGCCAAATCTTTCGATGTCAGTTTGGCATTGACAGACCTGACAAGGTTTACTTTTGCCATGACACCGGATTTGCAAGTTTGGACAACGGAGCACGTAACCGTGCCGCTTGCCAAAAATTTTAAGTATCGCAAGCACGCTTTTGTCATGCCTGAAGAATTTTTTGCAAGGGTTTCGATTGACCAATTTACGGAAGAAAATGACTCGGCTGCCGTAACGACAAAGCTCTGTGTAGACAAAAATGAAGCTTTACTTTGGCTGTCCGAAGCGTAAAATTGTTGTTTATTGTTTTTTTTAAATTATTTTTTTACAGCAATATTAACAAATTTAACAATCACATCAAAAATGCAACAAAGACAGAGGACTTATTTACCATTATTTTTTCGGAACAATTTAGCCTGAATGTAACGCGAGCTTTAGCTTGCGACCTTACATTTGCTTGTGGCAGGATACCTTCCTCCAAATCCGCAAGCTAAAGCTCGCGGTACACTCCGAATGTAGCGCGAGCTTTAGCTTGCGACCTTACATTCGCTTGTTGCAAAATACCTTCTTCCAAATCCGCAAGCTATAGCTCGCGGTACACTCAGGTTAAATAGCAGCGGCGCAAAATGTGTCCTTACAGCCTAAGGGGAGGCTGTTCAAAATCATAGCTTTTTGACCAAATTTTCACGTTCAACTCACAAGTACTTTATTTCACCTTTTTCTTTTGTAAATAATTAAAAATCAATCAATTACAAATGTTTTTGCAAAAAAATTAACCTCAAAAGTGAGTGCAGAAATTTGTTAATTTTGAACAGCCCACCCTAAGAATTTCAAAAACGCTTAGGGTGCAAAAAGCTAAAAAGTGCTGCTGACAGTCAAACTTAAACCCGTTGAGGCAGGCACCAAGCGGCATATACCGCCGACGCACAAAAATCCTTCACGAACACGCCCGTAACTCATCGCAATCCGGTTGCCGCCTTTCACATAGGTAAAGCCGGTGTTGAAATAATGAGTGGGAACTTTTTTGTCAAAAGAATAATAATTTACTTCGTCAGAAACGAAAACAAACCAACGCGCTCCAAGCCCGAATTCAACCAAACCCATGTACCAATTCCCCAAATCTTGTTCGGTCGAAATGTGTTGCGCCTCAAATCGGACAGATTTTTTCTTGCCGAATTTGTAAAAACCTTCCAAAACAAATGTTTGCGCTTTCACAATATCGCCGTTTTTAGCCGTGCCGATGATTTGTTTTTGATTGAAATCCACTGTGGCAAACATGAAATTCGTTTTGAAACGATTCGACCATTTGCGATTGATTTCGACGTTAAAATCGCGAAAATACAATTTTTCGCCGAAAGCAAAATTATTATCCGGGTTGTTTTCGGTTACGTTCGCGAAATTGAAAGAAATATCCGTGCCGTATTTTCCGCCGATTTTTGAGCCGCGCGGCAACTGAAAAAATAAATCGGCTTGAAAACTTGTTTCGCCTTGCAACTGTGTTGCATAAGGGTACAAGGTGAGCAGGCGATAGGTATGCTGCCGTGTGTTCGCATTCACAAAGTTTATCAACAGCCTGTTGTCGACTTCGTTGCGGTCGGAGCGAAAATCCATGCCTTTCAAACGCCTTGCCGCAATCGAAAATCCGTAGCCTGTTCCCGTAAAACCGCCCTTAAAACCGAAAGTTTCGCCGTTTAAGTTCTTAAAACTGTTCGTATAAGCGGGGTCATTGTGTTTGTAAGCATACTCAATCTCAACATTCAATTTGTCGGAATTAGCGCGCAAACGACCGGAATAGGCATCAACAACTAAGGGAATATTTTCCTCACTGCCGAGATAATCCTGATATTTGCTCACATAACTTCCGCCGAGCACAAAATTATATTTGGGAGCCGTTTCGGGATTTTTTTTGAAAAAATTATGCAAAAAAAGTTCCCCGTCTGCCGCACGCACAATTCCTTCGCCGATATTGAAGCCGTTTCTTTGTTTTCCGTAAAGCATCGTGATTTTTGCTTTGTCTTTGAAATAATATTTCAAACGAAAACCGTCAAAAGAATTATCAATCCCCAAATAACGTTCTTCGAGCGAGCGCAGCAAGATTCCGCTTCCGAATTGCTCGTAAAAATTCCCGATAGTAACCTCCAAGTCGTCGGAACGATACATTGCGAAACGATTGGCGATACCTTTTCCGTAAAAAGTAGTGGAATAGCCCAAAAGCGGAGGCAAATACGCCTCATAACGAATGCCGGCATAAAATTTACCTTTTTGGTACATGAGGTTAAAATAGCCGTTTAAGCCGATTTCCTCTACGGGCACTTTGGCTTTGATTTTTTCATCTTTGCGGTAATATTGTCCCATGAATTGAAAACCGCCGGTTAAACGCCCGTAGGTATCCGTTGTGTTTTTTTCGCCTCCGTGTTCATTATTTTCCTGTGCCGATGCGCAAAAAGGGGCAAATAAAGCAAAAAGCAAGGCAAGAATAATTTGTTTGTGTGTTGCCGACATTTTATCCTCCTATTTAATTTCTTCGCCGTTGAGGGCTTTTTTCAAAATTTCCAAATATTCATCTTCGTCCCCGGGTTTGTAAGAGGTGTGTTGCCACACAATTTTCCCGTTTTTGTCAATGATAAAAGCGTGCGGAACGTCGTTAATGTTCAAACCGCGTTTTAAATCGGCATTTTCGTCCGTAAAAACTTCAAAGTCCCATTTTCTGCCGCTTGCAAAAGATTTTACGCGCCCGACACTTCTCGAATCATCAACTGAAATGGCATAAACCTTAATGTTGCCCTCTTTTTTCCACTCCTCAATATAATCGTTGATGGCGTTAAGCTCATTCACGCAGGGTTTGCACCAAGTTGCCCAAAAAGAAATAAGGGCAACGCCGTCCGGATTCACCAAAGTTTTCGCGGAGACTAAATTGCCCTGCATATCTCTGATTTTGACCTCGGGCAGGGTTTGTCCGATGTTTTGTGCAAAAGAAAATGCAGAAAACATGAGAAAACCGACAATAAATAATGTAATTTTTTTCATTGAGAAAAATTATTTTTTTGCAAAAATAGAAAATTTATTCTCAAATCTTTGTTATTTAAGCATGATTTATGACTTTCATTAGCTTTGTTATCATATTTTTCAAAATTTTATCAAACCGGTATAACATTGGGAATACATATTGATATTTAACCGGTCGTCGGCATTTTTTT
>JBPOJO010000806.1:0-7649 GCA_052033485.1 Bacteroidota bacterium
CGCAAGCTAAAGCTCGCGGTACACTCCGGCTAAATAGTTACAATTTTGATTTTAAAATGTCGTATGACAAAAGCAATCAACGTATGTACCCTTTCATTTCAAAAATTTTTTCTATGAAAAACATCGCATTTTTATTCATTTTTGCCCTTGTTTTAACTTTTTCGGCTTGCCAAAAAGAAGAAGCCAAAGAATATTCCGAAAGCAAACAAGAGCAAAAAACAGCCGGCGGTTTGCGATATATCCATCACAAACAATATAAAAAAGGCAATTTGCCTTTACTCGGCGATTACCTCACGCTTGATTTCCGCCTCTTCAACGAGGACAGAACGGATACTTTTATGAATACTTACGTCGAAAAAGTGCCGACGGAAATTGAATTGCTTAAACCGCCCTTCCCCGGCGCAATTGAAGAAATTTTGTCAATAGTCAAAGAGGGCGACAGCATCACGGCTTTTTTACCTTTGGAAATTATCGAAAAAAATACGCCGCTGCCCAAAATGAAGAAAAAAACGCCGATTATGATTTACGATATTAAGGTGAAAAAAATTGAAACCAAAGAACAATTCACCGAAAAATCGCGCAAAAGGCAGTTGAAAGTTTTTGAAGAGCAAAAAGAACTCATCAGAAAGCACATTGAAAAGGAAAAATTGTCGATGAAAGAGCATCAATCCGGAATTTTTTACAAATACGATGTTGTGAACCCGGAAGGATATATCGCTAAAGCAGGCGACAGCATCGTTTTTGATTATATCGCTTTTTATTTCGGCGGTTCGCTTTCCTTTGACCGCACGGACGACCCGAAAGACCCGACAAAAAGCAATCCCATCGGTTTTGTTTTGGGAGAAAGAAGGGTTATTCCGGCTTGGGAAATTACTTTTTCACAACTTGCCAAAGAGGGCGAGCAAATTTACATCACTTCGCCCGCGTTTTTGGCGTTTGGCGAAAAGGGGAATCAAGGCGTGCCGGTCAATGCGATTTGCGAATTTCTCATTCGCATCAAAAAAATCATTAAGGCGGAAGATTTGGCAAAAATTCGCGCTCAGGCAAAAGCAAAAAAATAAACAATATTACCGTCGGCTTCTTGCAGGCAGCATAAAAAATCGCCGGCAAGATGCCGGCGATACCGTGAATGATAAAAATTTATTTAGCGATTTCGGCTTCCAAAATATCCAAACCGCGTTTTAAATCCTCTTCCGAAATAACAAGCGGTGCTAAAAATCGAATGACATTTTTGTATGTGCCGGCATTTAAGACCAAAAGACCGTTTTCGGCGCAAGCCGCACTTATTCGCGCAACTCTTTCTGTATCAGGTTGATGCGGGTCATCATTTTTGACAAACTCAATCGCACACATTGCCCCTAAGCCGCGCACATTGCCGATACCTGCATATTTGCTTTTCCAAATTTTAAATTTTTCCATGACAGTATTGCCGATACTGACAGCCCTTTCGTTCAAATTAAGGTCTTTCATGTATTTTATGGTAGCCAAAGCCGCCGCGCAGGAGACGGGATTGCCGAGATAAGTACCGCCGATAGTGCCGGGTTTAGCCGCATCCATGATTTTTGCTTTTCCGACAACCGCGCCGATTGGCATGCCCGAGCCCATAGATTTTGCCCAAGTTGAAATATCGGGAACAACGCCGTAGTGTTCGACTGCGCCCCATTTTCCCGTCCGACAAAAACCCGATTGCACTTCGTCAAAAATGAGCAAAATATTATTTTCATCACAAATTTTTCGCAATCCTTCTACGTATTCTTTCGGAGCAACGACAAAACCGCCTTCGCCTTGTACCAATTCAATGATAACGGCTGCTGTCGAGGAGGCATCGCACACACCCGTCAGGGCTTGTCTGAACCGTTTTAATTCGCGTTTTACAAATTCATCGTAAGTTAAGCCGTCGTTATTTTTGTAAAAATTAGGGTAGGGCAATCTGTAAACTTCGGGTGCAAAAGGACCGCAACCGAGTTTATAGGCTGTTTTTGACGTGAGGGACATTGCCATCATGCTCCTTCCGTGAAAAGCTTCCGTAAAAGCAATGATGCCCGATTTTCCGGTGGCTTGTCGGGCAATTTTTACGGCATTTTCAACGGATTCCGCGCCGGTGTTGGTAAGCATGACTTTCGTTTGTTCGCCGTGCGGAAAAAGTTCGACAAGTTGTTCGCACAAATCAAGGTACGGTTCATAAGTAGCGACATGAAAGCAAGCGTGCACAAGTTTTTGGGCTTGCTCGCAGATAGCTTTAACGACGGGTTCGGGGCAGTAACCCGCATTGAGAACGCCGATTCCGCCGCCAAAGTCAATTACTTTGTTGCCGTCGGCATCGGTCATAACGGCACCTTGGGCTTCCGTAACGGTGGCGGGGTTAAAAACGCCCACACCTTGCGGCACAAGTTTTTGCCTGCGGCGCAACAATTCTTCTGTTTTGCTCATCGCTTTATCATTTTAGTCAATATTGCACGCTTTTGCCGTCGTGCGGGCAGGCGAGCAATCGAATTGCAAAATTAGCGAAAGTCGTTATTTTTTGCAAAATATGCGACTGTTTATGCAAAATTTTTCACAATTTTTCAGCGATTTTTTTACAAAAGTACCGTAAGCAACATGCCGGCGAACAACTTGTTAATCTCAGAAGGCAAGAAGACGCAGACAAAACAATTTTACCTCTCGTCGACTGAAAAAAATATTCACTGAATTTCGTTTTTTTTTTATCTGTCAATAAATTGCCTGCCGAACGATTTTATTCGACACAATGGAAAAAATTTTTAAAGACCAAACCGGCAATGAAATGCTGCTCCGCGCTCGCCCCGAACGCATTATTTCCCTCGTCCCTTCGCAAACCGAATTGCTTTTCGATTTAGGCTTAGGCGAGAAAATCGTCGGCATCACACGCTTTTGTCATTATCCTAAAAACGAGTGTTTGTCAAAAACAAAAGTCGGCGGCACAAAAAATTTTGACACGGACATTATCCGAAAATTGCAGCCCGATTTGATTATCGGCAACAAAGAAGAAAATTCTCGCGAAGGGATTGAAAAACTTCAACATGAATTTCCCGTGTGGATGAGCGACATTTTTACCTTAGAAGACAATGAAATAATGATAAGTGAAATAGGGAAAATGACCGGAAAAGAACACGAAGCGAATATTTTGACAGAAAACATTCGGCGTGAATTTCAAAAAATTACTCAAACGAAATTTCGGCAACGCAAATATTTGTATTTTATTTGGCAAAAACCTTATATGATTGCCGCCCAAAACACATTTATCAATCATTTGGCAGAATTGCTTAATTTACAAACGATTGACGCGCAGCGTTACCCGCTCCTCTCGGAAGAGGAAATGCAAAATTTTGCTCCCGACATTGTTTTACTTTCGAGCGAACCTTTTCCTTTTACTGAAAAACATAAGAAAAATTTTCAAAAAATCTTACCGGAGGCAAAAATTATCCTTGTCGACGGCGAAATGTTTTCATGGTACGGAAGCCGAATTCGCTTTGCTCCTGCCTATTTTTTGGACTTATTTCATTACGAAAATTAATTTTTTCCTATGTTTAGACCGAGCATATTGCGAGTTATTAGCTTGCGGTACATTGTTTTAGCCCAAGCGGAATAAATGCAACTGTTTTTTAAAATGACGAACCGTAAAACCATTTTTATTGTTTACAAAACTGTCCTGCTTTTGCGCGACAAACATCAGAAAAATGAAAGACAACAAACTCAATAACTTTTCGGAAAAAGCATCTGCTAAAAACACCGAACAAATTCTTGCCGAATTTTCCGTCAGCCTACAATCGGGGCTTTCCGAAAATCAAATTATTGCCTCCAAAAACACCCACGGAGAAAATGTTTTGCCCGTTGCGCGCCAAAAACCCGCATGGCTGCGTTTTTTGCTCCAATTTTCGCAACCCCTTGTGTTGATTTTAATCGCTTCTGCGTTAATAACCTTATTTTTAAAAGAATATACGGACAGCGGAGTAATTTTCGGGGTCGTTTTGCTCAATGCGATTGTCGGTTTTATTCAGGAAAATAAAGCCATTGCCTCACTTGAAGCCTTAAAAAAAAGTATGCAAACCGAAGCGGTTGTTGTGCGAAACGGCATACAAACTAAAATCAATGCGGCTGATGTGGTTGTCGGCGACATTGTTTTTGTACAATCGGGTGACAAAGTGCCGGCAGATATGCGCCTTTGTTATGTGAAAGATTTGCAAGCGGTTGAGGCATCGCTCACGGGAGAATCCTTGCCGGTTCAGAAAAAAAGTGAGGTTTTGCGGGAGGCAACCTCGCTCGGAGACCTCAAAAATATGGCTTTCGCAGGCACATACATCACTTACGGACAAGCACTCGGACTTGTAACCGCCGTCGGAATCGGGACAGAAATCGGCAAAATTTCACGTTTGATTGCCGAAGCTGAACAAACGGAAACGCCATTGTCGAAAAAAATATCGTCTTTCAGTCAAATCATGCTTTACATCATTTTATTGATGGCGGCAATCAGTTTCGGGTTCGGCTATTTTCACGGTATGCCCTTGATTGACAACCTTTTAGCTGCCGTCGCGCTTGCCGTCGGAGCGATTCCCGAAGGTTTGCCGGCGGCAATGACAACTATTTTGGCTATCGGAGTCAAAAGAATGGCGGAACAAAATGCGGTCATTCGCAAACTTCCCGTCGTCGAAACACTCGGCAGTGCGACCGTGATTTGTTCGGACAAAACGGGTACTTTAACCGAAAATCAAATGACCGTTGAGCAGATTTACGCGCCCGATGCGCTTTTTAAAATCAGCGGAACGGGCTATAAGCCGGAAGGCGCGTTTTTCAAAGGCGGCAAACCGGCAGCTATTCCTCAAAACATCAAAAATTGTTTGCAAGCGGGCATTCTTTGTAACGACAGTCGCCTGACGGAAGAAAGCGGAATTTACGGCGCGCAGGGCGACCCTACGGAAGTTGCTCTGATTGTTGCGGCGAAAAAAGCCGGCATTGCGGCAGCCGATTACGAACGCCTCGACAGCATTCCTTTTGAATCACAAAATCAATTTATGGCGGTTTTGGTCAAAAATTCAAACGAAAATACTGTTTTTATCAAAGGTTCTGTCGAAAAAATACTCGAAATGTGCAATTTCGCGGCTGCGGAAAACGGAGCAAACGCCGAGCTTGATGCCGAAAAAATTCAACAAACAGTCGAAAAAATGGCAAGCGAAGGTTTGCGGGTTTTAGCTTTTGCGGCAAAAAAATTGGAAAAAGACAGCGTTGTAAAAGAAGACATCGCCGAAAATTGTACATTTTTGGGCTTGCAAGCCATGATTGACCCGCCGCGAGCGGAAGCGATTGAATCCGTGAAAGTTTGCAAAGAAGCCGGCATTGTGGTCAAAATGATAACCGGCGACCACGCCGTTACTGCGCAAGCGATAGCCAAAAAATTAGGTATCGCAGAAGAAAGTTCGGGAAACGCGGGGATTACGGGAAAAATGTTGGAAAACATGAACGAGGCAGAATTTGATGAATGTGTGATAAAAAACAATGTTTTTGCGCGTGTTTCTCCGGAACAAAAGTACAAGATTGTGAAATCTTTGCAAAAGCAAAAAAATGTCGTTGCGATGACGGGCGACGGCGTAAATGACGCACCGGCGTTGCGGCAGGCGGATATCGGCGTTGCGATGGGGATAACGGGAACGGAGGTTTCGAAAGAGGCGGCGGATATGATTTTAACAGATGACAATTTTTTCACGATTCGCGCGGCGGTGGAGGAAGGGCGCGGCACGTATGACAATTTGATAAAATTTATTTTGTGGACGTTGCCGACAAATTTCGGAGAGGGGCTTGTACTCTTGACGGCGATATTTTTGAATATTACATTGCCGATTCTCCCTGTTCAAATACTTTGGATAAACATGACGACGGCGGGATTTTTGGGATTAACCTTGGCGTTTGAGCCGAAAGAAAAGGGAATAATGCAGCGGAAGCCGCGCAAGCCCGAAACGGGAATTTTTAGCAATATATTGATTTTCAGACTTTTATATGTCAGTATTTTGTTGACGATTTTTGCTTTCGGCTTTTTTGAATATTCGCAATCTGCGGGAGTAAGTCTTGCCGCTTCACGTACTTTAGCGGTTACGGCTTTTATTTTGTCAGAAATTGTCTACCTTTTTAATTGCAGAACATTGCATTTGAATACGCATAAAATAGGTTTATTCGGGAATATTTGGATTTGGGCAGGTGCGGGCTTAATGCTTTTGTTTCAAGCGGCGTTCATTTATTTGCCTGCCATGAATGCGATTTTTGAATCGGCAGCATTTCCGGCAGCCTATTGGTTGCCCTTAGGGGTTTCCATGTTTATTTTGTATTTGATTGTTGAAATTGAAAAATATTTCACACTGAAAATGTAGTTTTTTGCGAAAAATACTCTGCGTGTTTACGAAAGCTCAGGGTATTTTTTTACCCCAAACGCCTTATTTTTTCAAACTTTCATCTAAAATCCACTGCAAAACCGCCAAAACGCGATGCGGTTCGGTGAAAGTCAAAGGAACATAATTGGGGTCAATATAGAGATTTTTATTTTCCAATTTCAGAAAACACCACGAAAAAGCGTTGGTTACGCAGCCGAAAATTTGTTTTTTGGGATTGCCCTCGCGTTCATTGAAAATTTGGGCGGCGTACATCGCGGCACCGCATTGGGCTAAACCTTTTTCTATTTTGTCGTCTTTAGCTTCAACAATACAAAAAACAGGGGCGGTAATTTCAATAGATTCGGCATCTAATGAGAGTATAAAATCACAAAATCCATTCAAATTTTTTTCGCTGTCTATATTAAACAAATACCCCGAAAAAGACTTGAAATAGGTAGGGTTTTGCTTTCGTAACTCTCTTAAAATAGGGGTAATTACGTACTCAGATTTAGCTTTTTCAGAACCCAAAGCCTCTTGTGATGCATCAGTCAAATTTTCTGTTAGATTTTGGCTGATAGATACAGGGTTAAAAGATTGGGGCAACCATTTTTTTTGTATATCTTTTATTCCCAAATCTTTACGCAACTTATCTAATTTCAGAAATTTATTGTATCCCATAGTTTTTTTGATTTCAGACAACAAAAATACAGAAAAACATTCAAAAACGCCTCATTTTTTCAAACTTTCATCTAAAATCCATTGCAAAACTGCTAAAACTTCGTGGGGTTTGGTAAAAGTTAAAGGCACATAATTGGGGTCAATGTAGAGATTTTTGTTTTCCAATTTCAGAAAACACCAAGAAAAAGCGTTGGTTACGCAGCCGAAAATTTGTTTTTTAGCTTTTCCTTTTCGTTCGTTAAATAATTGAGCGGCGTACATTTCTGCACCGCATTGGGCAAAATCTTTTTCGATTTTGGCATCTTTTGCTTCTACCAAACAAAAAACAGGTGCTGTAATTTCCGATTTATTAATTTCAGCAGAAAGCAAAAAATCACAATAACCCGTTAAACCTAACAACTTATCCACATCAAACTCATAACCCGAAAAAGTGCTAAATTTATCCACATTTTGCCTACGAAGTTCCTTTAATATGGGAACAACCACAAACTCGGATTTGGCTTTTTCGGTCATTAAGCCCTCTTGTTCGGCTTCTTGCAAAGCAACTTTCAGAAATTCAGTAATCGATGGACTTGTTGTATTTTTAGGCAACCAAGC
>JBPOJO010000013.1:0-14417 GCA_052033485.1 Bacteroidota bacterium
AAACGCCTTAGGCGTGAAATATAGGTTTCGCTTGCGGATATTCCCCAAAGATTTCACGCCTAAGGGCGTTTTTAATATCTTAGCGGATATTTTCTACAAAGATTTTATGCCTAACGGCATTATTTAATTCCCTTTTTAGTGATAAAAACGTATTTTAAATTATTCCCTTTTGAGTGATAGAACCGCAGTAAAATCCAATTCGCCTGCACAATTTTGGAAAATCGTACCCGCCCTTCGCAAACATTTTTCCGTTACACACAATAAAAACAACAATCAAATTTTGTGAAAAAATCTCAAAATAATTTGTTTGATGAAATTTATTATTATATTTGCCGGATAAATTTGAGAAATTATGTTAATACAATTCAAAATAGGCAACTTTCTATCTTTTAAAGATACAGTAACATTTAGTATGGTTGGATATCCACCAATTAAAGAGCATGAAAATGAACTCAGTTATTGTAATACTATAAATGACCCATTAAATAAATCTAAATTATTAAAAAGTAGTGTTTTATACGGTGCAAATGGTAGTGGTAAAAGCAATTTGCTATCAGCTGTAAATTTTTTTAGAAAATTTATTTTATCATCTTCAAATGAAAATCAAACTAATGAAGATATAAATATTCTTAGATTTCTATTATCAACTGAAACCGATGATAAACCTTCTTTTTTTGAAATGATTTTTATTTTAGATGATATACGTTATAGATATGGATTTGAAGTTGATAAAAAAAATATTCACACAGAGTGGTTATTATGTTTAAAAAATGAACTATCTGCAAAAGAAAAACCCCTTTTTACAAGAGAGTTTCAAAATATCAAAGTAAATAAAACACACTTTAAAGAAGGCAAAGAAGTTGAAAAAAAAACACGTCCCAATGCTCTTTTTCTATCGTCAGTTGCTCATTGGAGTGGTGATTTGGATAATATTTCTGTTAAAATTCGTTCTTGGATTAAATCAAATCTTATTACAATTTCAGGTTTAGACGATGACAACTATTCAAGTTTTACAATTTCAAAATTTAAAGAAGAACCTAAATTTAGAACTCAATTAGTTGAATTTTTCAAGAATATAAAGATAGGTTTTGAAAATATTGATATATTAGAAGAAGATAAGATTATTGAAAATATATTAAGATTTCCTGATAATTTTCAACCTGAGTTTCAAGATGTTTTTAATGATTTAAAAACAGTATTAGAAAGACTTAAAAATCTTCAAAAAGAAAAAGTTGAAACAAAGAGTGTTTCTATTAATTTTTTCCACAAAAAATATGATGAAACACAAAATTTTATAGACTTAGCTATTTTGGATTTTGGATTGCAATCAAAAGGAACGCAAAAATTATTTAATATTTTTGGTCTTTGGATAGATGCAATTGAAAATGGTAAGATTATTTTTATTGACGAGTTGGACTCTCAATTACATACATTGTTAACAATTGAATTAATAAAGTTCTTTCATTCAAGAGTTAATAAAAAAGCGCAACTAATTTTTGCTTCACATGATACGAATTTATTAAGACGAGATTTATTTAGACGTGACCAAATATGGTTTACAGAAAAAAACAACATTGGAGCTACTGATTTATATTCATTAGTTGAATATAAGGTTAACCAAGCGACAGTAAGAAATGATGCTTCTTTTGAAAAAGATTATTTAGCAGGTAAATATGGAGCTATACCTTTTGTTGGAAATATTGAAAAATTTTTAAATGAATTTATCAATGAACATGAGTAAGAAGAACAGAAATTTTATTCCACTTGACGCTTCCCTTGAACGAAAAGCGAGAAATCGTGAAGAACAAACAGTTCCGGAAAACTTACCATTGATTTTATTCAGTTTTAAAGATTTTCAGTACAATCAGCAAATTCCCCCCGGTCAAACATATAAAATGTGGCAAGAAAGTGATTTACTTGCATATATGTTAGAAAAGTTTGGAAGTATCTGCAATAAAAACAGAATAGAAGCAGGTCAACAAAAACTATTAAAAATTTACGGAGAATTCCCTATTAATTCTGAATTCAAAAATCCATTTCCAGAACTGGATTTAGATTGGGGTGTCGTAATGAGAATAAGCGGTCAAAAAGGTAGAGTTGCGGGTTATATGATTGAAAATGTTTTCTATGTTGTCTTTTTAGATGAAAATCATAGATTTTATCCAACTGAAAGGTAAAATGTTAATGCTAAAAAAATGTGTGTAACATACAATATGCGATAATTGCCTGCATTCGTGATAGTTGTGTGCGAAAGTGCAAAAATAAACAAAAGCGTATCCGCCCGAGCAACCCCATCTTTCCAACCGACAAAAATTGTTTACAGCGGAAGGAGCAATTTATTCCCTTTTGAGTGATAGAACCGCAGTAAAATCCAATTCGCCTGCACAATTTTGGAAAATCCTACTACAAAGAAGTACGAAATTATCATACGAAAGGGAATAAGTGTAATTTATTCTTCATGTACTTGTCCAATTTAGCGGAGTAATTTTGACAGAAATTGCAGAAAAAACGTTGTTAAAGCTCCGTTAAAAATTAGCAAAAAGGGGGTCGAAGAATTATGTTTGGTTTTAATTTTTCAAAATTGACTTTTCGGACAGCCTCGACTTGCAATGCAAATGAAAAAGTCGCTTGTGAGGACGCAAGTAACGGCGGGAAAAGTTATTAATAGGGCTGATTATTTTCGCAAATTTAATTTTGAATTGCTTTAAATTGACGGAATTTAACCAATAATCAATGTTTTAATTTTTTATGAAAGCACAAACAAAGGTAATTGCATAGCGAACATGAACAAAAATTTTTTATTCCCCTTTTTTTACTATTTTTGACAGTAAATTTGCTGTCATGTGTTGCACGAAGCACCTGCGGACGGTCAATTCTCAGCTCGCAAACTGCGATTTGCGCTCTGTTTTTGATATTTTTTTCATTCAAACTCATACAAAGCCGATTTTGAAAAAGAAAGTTGTTTTTATTGTCAACCCAATTTCGGGAACGGGCGAAAAGCAAAGTTTTATTGCTGAAATTCACCGTCATTTTAAAAATTCCGGCATTGAATACGAAATTGCGACAACGAGCCGTGCCGGTGAGGGGAAAATTTTTGCCCAAAAAGCCGCCGCCGAAAATTTCAATATTGCCGTTGCGGTCGGCGGAGACGGAACGGTCAATGAAGTTGCCTCCGGCATTATCGGCAGCGAAACTGCCCTTTTTATCGCTCCTTTCGGCTCCGGTAACGGTTTGGCAAGGCATCTGAATTATCCGCTGAACAATGTCGAAGCGCATTGCGACCGAATTAAAAACGGGAAAATCCGAAATATGGATGTCGGAAAAGTTAATCAACATTATTTTTTCGCCACCGCAGGGCTTGGTTTTGACGCGCACATTGCCCACGAATTTGCCAAAGGAGCAGGAAGAGGTTTGAAAAAATACGCCAAAAAAGTTTTTCAAGCTTATTTTGATTACGATTCTCCGCTTTTTAATATTCAAGCCGGCGAACGAAAAATTGAAAAAAAATATTTTATCTTAACCGTCGCGAATGCAAGCGAATACGGAAACGGTGCGAAAATCAATCCTTTTGCAAACGATGCTGACGGTTTGCTCGATATATGTTGTGTTTCGCGCCCGAATGCTTTTATTTTGCCGTTTTTTGCACTTGCTTTTATGTCCGGCAAAATTGAGGGCAGCCATTTATTTTCAAAGTTCAGTGCCGCCGAATGCAGCATCACAACTGTTTCGCCCGTTTGTTTGCATGTTGACGGCGAACCGCTGAGGGCAGAAACTCACTTTGAATTTTCGGTTTTACCCTCTGCTTTGCGAGTTTTAACAATTTAATGGGCGAAAGATGCGGGATTCGGAGCGAATCCCGCTTGCCGAAACCTGTGTTGAAAATCCCTAAAAACTATGAATAAACAATTTTTTCATGCTGTCGGAATGATATTTTTGATATTTTTCGTACCGGCAATTTTCGGCAATCATTTGCTTTTGGCTCAAAAAAAAGTAAAATACAAGTTTTGCCAAAGCCTCAACCCGAAAACCGGTGAAAAATCGGAAGACAGTGAATTTGAGCGCGTCAGTTATGACTCCGAAGGGCGAATTTTGAGCGAAGAAATCGTACCGTACTACATTTCCGGAAGCTATTTTTACGATGACAAAGGGCGATTGATTGCTTCCGAAGGAACCGGCGGCGAAAGTGCATTTTGGGATACACTTGCCTATCACTCAAAAGGTTATGAACATCGGTTTTACAATTCGGGAAGAGCCGAAGAGGGCACAATCTCATTTTTGACCAATGAAAAAGGCAATCCTGTTTCGTCTTCGGGGAAAGTTTGCTCCTTTATTGAGGTTGAAGACTGTTATGAGCGGCGCGAAGAGTGGAAATACGACGAGGCGGACAGTTTGACGTACTACGCAAAAATTGAAACCAAAATGCAGGGTTTGCTTGCGGAAACCATTAAAAATGAATATTTTTTAGTGTATGATAAAAATTGTCGAAATGTCAATACTGAAACTTATTTGCTTGATAATCAGATTGTCAGAGAAAAAAAAGTGTATTTTACTTCCGACTGTAAAGTGAGCAAAAAAACAGATTTTGCCTTTTCTGTCCTCAATACTTCTGCCGAAACCGAATTTTTTTACAATCAAGACGGAACTTTGTCGAAAAGAGTTGAAAAAATGAATTTCAGCGAAGAAAAAAGTGTTGAAACGACTGTCTTTTTGTACGACAATCAAAAAAGGCTTTTGTCTGAGACCGTCAATTTAACCGTTAATGAGGCAGCAAAACCGCCTAAAAAAATCACTTATTCCTACGAAAATAATGCTCATTTTACCAAAACGCTTTTCGGAGATGAAAATAAAGTACTCGAAAAAGAATATTTTGATGCGCAGGGTTTGATGCTCAAAAAGGAAATTCATGACGAATCCGGCAAAGTTTCCTTTTTGTACGTTTGTCAATACGAATTTTTTGAATAGCAAAATATTGTCGTTTCAAGGCTAAAATGAGGATTTTTAGTCATTTTTTTTGTTCAATATACTTCGGATTTGCGAAACTAAGAATAATAACACTAACTTTGCAGTTCCTTCTTGTTTAATTTAATTCGATTTTAATTTATTTTGATAATGAATAAGTTTTCATTCCGCCTTTATTTTGTTGCATTGCTTTTTTTAGGCACGCTCGCAACCTCTTGTCAAAAATCTGACGAGCCGATTACATCGCCCGAGGGCATTCGTTACATTCACCACACAAAAACTGAAGGCGGCAAAAAAGCCGACCCGGAGGGCATGTGGGAGGTTCATTTCAAAATGTACGCACAAACAGAAGCAACGCAAGCCGGCAAAGATACGCTCATCAGCGACAGCTATAAAATGGGACAGGCTGTTCCGACAACCGTCAAAGGAACACCTTTCAAAGACGTTTTTACGATTGCAAGCCTCGGCGACAGCATGACAGTTTTTGTGCCTGCCGACTCTATCAAAAATCAAAATTTTGCCAAAGCCGGCACCGATATTCGCTACGTGTTCAAATTTGTTAATCTCCTCAGCAAATCCGAATTTGAAACAAAAGCTAATCAAGAGCGCGAAGCTCAAATGAAAATGATGTTGGAGCAACGCAAAAAAATGAGTGATGCTGCAAGAGAATCGCAATTGGCAAAAGATGAAGATGCTGTGATTCAAAAATACATCAAAGATAAAAAATTGAAAGCCGAAAAACACGAATCAGGTTTGTATGTCGTCTATGAAAACAAAGGCGAAGGCGATGAAATTAAGCCGCAAGCGATGGTCAGCGTACATTACACGGGCGGTTTGCTCGACGGCAGTGTTTTTGATTCTTCAAAAGGCAAAGACCCCTTTGCTTTTCCCGTCATGACTGCAAATGTGATTGAGGGTTGGGATGTCGGTATTTCATTGTTCAAAAAAGGCGGAAAAGGCAAATTACTTATCCCCTCTTACATGGGTTACGGCGAAAGAGGTGCGGGCGACCGTATTCCTGCGAACAGCATCTTAATTTTCGACGTTGAGGTTGTGAATGTTGCTCAATAATCATACTCAAGAACGATAAGTATTTGTTCAAATTTATTTGTAAAAATAAATCTGACCGCCGTTGTTTGTGTCCCCACAAACGACTTGCAGTGCAAATGAAAAAGTCGCTTGTGAGGACACAAGCGACGGCGAGCAATCACAACTCCCGCCGTTGTTTGTGTCCCCACAAACAACTTGCAGTGCAAATTGGGCGAGCGCGTTTTTGCATTAATTTTTTATTTTTGCGCCCAAAATTCGACTATTTTTTAACCGAATATCGTTTTTTGGGCTTATTTTCAAATCAACACCATGAAAAATCTGTTTTTTTTAATGATTTTGTCCCTCCTTGCAATGTTTGCTTGCAAAAGAGAAGACGCGGAAGTGTCGGAAGCGGCGCGCCGCGAACGAGAAGAGGTGATTATTCAAGAATACATTGCCGCGAAGGGCTTTAATATGACGCGCGACAAGAACGGTTTGAACTATGAAAGCATTGTTAAAAATACACCTCATTTGCCTGTAAAACAAGGAGATACGGTTGATGTTCACTACAACGGCTATCTTCTGAACGGCATGCGTTTTGACAGTTCATATTTGCGCGACACTACTTTTCAATTTACGCCGGGCTACAATAAAGTCATTGCAGGTTGGGAATTAGGCATTTTATACATGGGAAAAGGCGACAAAATGCGGTTCGTGATTCCGTCGCATCTTGCTTATGGAAATCAAGGCTCGCTTCCGCAAATTCCGCAAAACGCGCCCTTGTATTTTGAAGTAGAAGTCGTTAAAATTAAGCGAAAATAACAGATGTTTGAATTTTTTTCCGTCGCTAACACCTATCGCAAAACAACCCCGGTGTTTATCATCGGCGCGGCACGCAGCGGCACGACAATTTTGTGGCGCATTTTGCAAAAACATTCCTCTTTTCGCCTGCGTGAAAGCAATTTGGTAGAAACAAGCATTTTTGCCTATACAAATCAATGCGATACTTTTTCGGAAAAAAAACCCGAAAATTTATTTCGCTTCATGCTTTCCGACGAAAAAAATTACGGCGAATTTTTGCGCGTGATTGCCCCGATTCGGCGATGGCAGCGGTGGATAAAAACAAGTTTTTGGGCAAAAATATTGCGAAAAACAGCATTTTTTCGCAAAAAATTTGACTACGGTTTTCGCATCAACGGCAATGATTGTTTCGTTTTGTGCTACTTTTATTTTGCTCAAAAAGCTCGCGGTGCAAAAAGATTGCTTGAAAAAAG
Organism: Bacteroidota bacterium; assembly: GCA_052033485.1. Lineage (GTDB taxonomy): Bacteria > Bacteroidota > Bacteroidia > Cytophagales > Bernardetiaceae > JBPOJO01. The sequence continues at coordinate 7,263 of JBPOJO010000013.1, forward strand.
TCCGAACAACATTCATTTCTTGCAAGAACTTCTGATTTGTTTTCCCGAAAGTAAAATGTTGTACATTTATCGGCACCCGATTGAAGTCTATTCTTCTTATAAAAAAAGGCTGACCGTCGAAAAAGATGATGCCGATTGGTGCAATTATTCCTCAAAAACTTTTATAGAAAAGTACAGGTCAGACATGACTCAACTCGGAATCGCACTCAATACGCTCGGAAGCAGGCTTTTGGTATTTCGTTATGAAGACTTTACGGCAAATCCGACTGAAAACTACCGTAAAATTTGCGAATTTATCGGAGAAGAATTTGAAGAAGAGGCAGTAAAAGAGGAAAAACCTGATTTGAGCTTTCACATTGACCCGCATCTGTTCGGCGCAATTACCTCTAAAACAAAAGATTGGCAAAAATATGTGAGCGAAGAAGAGGCAAGAGAAATTGAAGATGCTTTGGAAGAAATCATGGAAAATTACGGTTATTCACGCTTCACGGAAAAAAATTATGATTGAAAAAGTTCGCGGGATAGTGCTCGGAATGTATCGTTACGGAGAAAATTCGGCAATTTTGCGCATTTTTACCCGCGAACATGGTTTGCGTGCTTACGCAGTGAATACTTTGCAAGCCAAAAAAAGTAAAGCCGCTTATTATCAGGTTTTGAGCATTTTAGAAATTATCGTCTATCACGACGAAAAAAAAGAAGTCAATCGCATAAAAGAAGTTTCTAATGTGTTGATTTACAAAACATTGCATTCCGAACAGGAAAAAATTTCAGTCGGTGTTTTTTTGTGCGAAATGCTTGGAAAATTGCTTCGCGAAGGACACAAAGACGAAATTTTATTTGATTTTGTAGAATCGGCTCTTGTGTATTTTGATGATTGTGCGGACAATTTCGCCAATTTTCACCTTATTTTTCTTTTTCGTTTGATGCGATACCTCGGCTTCGGCACAACAGAACGAACGATTTTTTATCGTGCTTCGGGGCAGCAAAATTGGCACGATTTGGCTTTAAACGAGCTTACGGAGTTTGCGTTGCGCGGTGATTTCGAAGAACATTATCCGGCAAACCGGCAAACGCGCAGACAACTCTTGGAATTATGTTTAAACTATTTTTCAACTCACCTTGAGAATTTTTCCCGCCCAAAAACCCTTGATGTTTACGCTTTTTTATTTGCGGACTAAGTTCTTTTTCGCTAAAAAAGAAGAAATTAATTTCTCAAAAATTTAAAAAATTGCTATCTTTGTCAAAAAAAAAAGTCCAAAACTATGGCTAACACTGTCAGAATAGCGAATCCCGTTTTTGATTCCTTTTTTAAGTTGCTCGTGCAAGATTTGCGGGCGGCAAAATTTCTTAACGGGACAATTATCAGCAGGAAGTGATTGACAGGGTGAAAAATGTTTTGTAAAGCAGGTTTGAAACTACCATAAAACAGCCGCCTCATTTCGTCGCAAAAATCATAAAGGACAATTTTTTTCGTTATGCAAAAAAAATTACCATGAAATTACTTTTTACAGCAATTTTAACCTTTTTTACTTGTTACTCATTTGTTTTTGCTCAGGACAAAGATGGAAACGGCGGCGAAAAAACCGCGCCGGGGGAACAAAAAAAAACGCGCGAAACCAACAAAGTTTTTAAAAGCTTTTTCAGCAATTCTCAAGGAAAAACAGATTCTGCCGCCGTTGAAACGCCCCCGACCATTACTTCCGATATGGTCGACGCTTGGATTAAGGAAGTCGAAATTGACAGTTCTGCGAATAAACTTTCGCATGATGATTATCAGAAAAAAGTTGACCGCCTGAGCGAGCTTTATCATTATACGCACATGTTGAGCAAATATGCCGTTGCGTATGCCGCGCCCGAAGAAAAAATGAAAAAATTGACAGACATGAAAGCCCGAATTGTGCGCTCAATGGCGTATGCAAGGAATTTTATGGAAGAAATCAAGAAAGCAGACGGCGGCATTGTTCGAAAAAAATTGAGAAATTTGTACATTAATGACGTGTATGATGTCGAAAAAAAATCTTTTACCAACATTGAGCTGCTCAACGATATTAAAAACAACCTTTTTTTTCTCGGCTATCCCGTCAATTTTAGATGTCCGATTTTAGGAAAATTTGTGCCCGGCTGCGAGAAATTCGGTATGAATCCGCGTCATTCCGCAGACGGAATTCGGATTTCGCTTGATGAAAATTACAATTTGATTGTTTTGAGGATTTCGCAAACGCAACAAGTAAAGCTCATTCTTTGGAATAAAGGATTTGTTAAGATTGGGCAATCGCGCATCATTGACGTTTTTTGATATTTTGCCCTTTTTTATGTTGATTTACGGCTTTCGGTAGGCAAAAATATTGATAAAATTGTCTGTACCGCTCAGGTTTTCAATTTTTTGAAAAGGTTTTGCCGAACGAATACCGTTATGTTCGAGGTAAAAACGAAAACCTGCTTTTTGGACAATCATTAAAATTTCGGCTAATGACTGATTTTCGTTTTGAAAAGAATGATACTCAACAAAAAGAGCCTTAACATTTATTAAATCTTCTGCACAATCGCGTAAAACTTCTGTTTCTGCGCCCTCTATGTCAATTTTTAAAAAATCAATCTCTTCTTGCAAATATTGTTTCAGACGCACGGTTTTTACCCTAATTTTTCCGTTTTCCTCAATTCTGCCCGCAGAAACGCCGTCGGGAGAAAATGACAATTCCGTATCAGACGACCAAACCGCCAAAGCTTCCGTCTGCACCGTCAAACCTTGTAAGTTATGGCGCGCCAAAGCCAAAATTTCAGTGTCGGGCTCAAAGGCAAGGATATTTGCGTCATAAATGCTGCATCTTCATGTGAAATTAAAGCGTAAATTTTGCAAAAAAAGCGAAATCATAACAAGGATGCCACTCTCCAAAAGCGTAGGCAAGTCGAAAAGTTTTTTGCTTGGTTATACTTGTATCGAGGGTTGCCAAAAGGCTATGAAAAAAATCATAAATTCCTCAATCGTGAAACAAATCGCTTTTATTTGTTTAATTTTAAACCGCTTTTTGCAAAACAGCTTTTATTCGTACTCTTATTTTGTACCGACATCTTCCTTATGAGAATTTATATTTGCAAACAAAGATTTCTCACTATTTTAGTCTTTTCAAATATCCATTTGGATTGAAACTTACAAAAAATTTATCCTTGGTTTTATCGTGCTCAAAATATTTGTTTTCCGAAAGAAATCTCAATATTGCCTCATAAGGTCCTCCGGCACACCCACGTGCCACAGGATGCCCGTTTATATTTCCGTCTTCAACAATTAAATAACTTCCTATTGTAACTAAAGGGGAAAGCAATTGAAGCTCTTGATAAACATGTTTTTCAGAATGGTCGGAATCCAAAATGACCATAACGGTATTTACCTTTTCGGCTTCTTTTTTTAAATACTCAACAAGACTAACGTCAACAGATGATTGCAAAATATATTCAATTCGTTCGTGATGTGGCTTGTTTTCGCGGTCTCTTATATCTATTGTAATAACTTTGCCCTTTCCTGAAATATCCAATAAATGAGCTAAATATAACGCACTGCCACCATAATCAGTGCCGGTTTCTATGATTAAATCGGGCTTTATTTCATGTATAATTTCCTGATAAAGCCATAAATCAAATGGAATTTTTCTTACTTTGTGCCCCATCCAAAAGGTGTTCTCCCACGTTTGTGCAGACGAATTATAGTACAGTCTGTGAAAGTATTCGATTACTTTGCCGACTACGCCAATTTTTTTCAAAAATGCTACTTTCTTATTCATTTTCATTCGAAAATTTTCGCAAAGTTAAAAAAAATTGCAAAAAAAAAAAACTTCTCTGTAAATTTACGGCTTAATTCCCAAAAACATGAACAAAAGTTTTTCTTTCTCGCTTTTTTGGGTTTGCTCGCTTTTTTGCTTTTCTATTTCCTCGGCGCAGCAGACTAAACAATCTCATTATGGATTTGTAGAAAATCTTGGACAAGTTCGAAATCAACACGGAGAATCAAACTTGGAAACGAAATATTTACTTAAGCTTAATTCAAACATGAATGTCCAAATTAAGCAAGGTGGATTCAGTTATGACACATACACAGTTGAAAGAGATAGCGTTGATAGTGAAAGCATAAAGTTTCTTTTCCATCGGGTTGATATAAATTTTGTTAATGCAAATTTTAACCACGCCATTATCCCTTACGGAGAAAAAACTGAACGTTTGAACTTTTTCACGGATTATACAGGCGATGTTGGAATTACGAATGTCAGGAGTTTTGAAAAAATTGTGTTCAAAGACCTTTATCCGGGTATTGATTTGGAATTTAATTCCAATGCAAATAAGGGCGAAAAGTTTGAATACAATTTCATAATAGCGGCAGGTGCTGACCCGTCTTTAATCGAAATGGAATACTCAGGGGCTGAAATATCAGCAATCTGTGGAGGTGCTTTAGAGTTAAAATTATCAAAAAATTCGCTCACCGAAACGATACCTGCTTCATGGATTATTGAGACCGGAGAATATTTAGAAGCGCAGTATATTTTGAAGCAAAAAACGAAAAACAGTTTTTCTGTTGGTTTTGGTATTTCGAAGCAAAGTTTAGCTTTTATAATAGACCCTGTGCCAACGTTACAATGGGGAACGTATTTAGGAGGCGTAAACGAAGAAGTTTCTCGTGGTTGTAAAATTACCAATGCCGGGGAGACCTACGTAACAGGTTTTTCATATTCCACAACATCTATTGCAACAACAGGAGCACATTTGAGCACAATAGCGGGAGTCGAAGATGCTTTTTTAGTCAAATACTCTTCTTCCGGTGTAAAACTTTGGGCAACTTATTATGGAGGAGCGAACAGTGACCGTGGATTGGGTGTATTTCCTAAAAACGGTTTGGTTTACATTACCGGTTTTACTCGTTCTACGTCGGGAATAGCTACTTCCGGAGCTCATCAAACATTAATCGGCGGGCAAGTAGATGCCTTTGTAGCTTGTTTTAATGATAGCGGAGTAAGGCAATGGGGCACTTATTATGGCGGAAGCAATGATGATAACGGGTGGTCTATTTGCCTTGACCACCTTGATAATATCGTTATTTCGGGTTTTACACGCTCTTCAAATAGTATTGCCACTACCGGTGCCTACCAAACGACCTATTCGAGCAACTGGGAAGCATTTGTGGTTAAATTCGACAATTCAGGAAATCGCTTGTGGGCTTCTTATTGGGGAGGATGGGGAGATGATATTAGTCGCGCATGTGCCGTAGATAACGCCGGTAATGTCTACATAACCGGCGATTGTAATTCGGGCGGGCTTGGAACGCTCGGGACTCATCAGGCAACTTATTCAGGTTACGCTGATGCTTTTTTAATAAAATTTAGCCCTTCCGGTACACATCAATGGACAACTTATTACGGCGGCAGTGGTCTTGAAATATGTAGTGGTATAGCTGTTGACGGTAACAATGATATTTGCATCGCAGGTCAAACAGATTCTTTTGGCGCAATTGCTTCTGTAGGAGCTCACCAAACTGTGTTTGGTGGTAACAATGACGGATTTGTTGCTAAATTTACTCCGTCAGGTCTTCTTTCTTGGGGAACATATTATGGCGGTTTAGGAAATGATGTTGTTCGCGCAATGACATTTGACTACCTAAACAATGTTTATTTTTGCGGTGCTGCCGCATCAAATAGTATGGCGACCGCTGCCGCTCATCAGTTTGTAAGAGCGGGAGGCAGCGATGTTATCCTTGTTAAATTAAACTCAGCGGGTGTGCGTCAGTGGGCAACATATTACGGTGGAGCAAATGATGAATTTTCTTGGGCTATTAACATATCGAATCTTGGAGCCATTTGTATTTCAGGTGAAACTCTTTCTGCTTCGAGTTTATCAACAACATCAGCTTCACAACTGGTTTATGGCGGTGGCCGCGATGCTTTTGTAGCACTTTTTTATCAAGGATTAAATGTTTTTGGCAATGGTATTGGAATTGTCGCCGGCGATTTAACACCGTCATCTACCGACCATACACTATTCCCGACGAGTTCGTTATGTTCGGTATCGCCTGCAATTCGAACTTTTACTATAACTAATAACGGTATTCAACCTATCAATTTGTCGGGAAGTCCTTCTGTTTCTATTACGGGAGCGGGAGCGGCTTTTTTCAGCTTAATATCACCGCCGGCATTATCAATTTTGAATACCGGTGAAAGTACAACTTTTACCGTACAATTTTCATCAACGATTGCAGGGACACATAGTGCTACAATCAACATTAGCAGTAATGATTTCCTTTTTTCAATATACTCATTTACGATTTCAGGAGAAGTCATATCCGATATGGCTGTCCCCGTTATTGTAACTTGTCCTTCTCCGAGTAATATTTTTACAACTTCAGGTTGTTCAGGCGTTGTTCCAAACCTTATTCCTGCCTTAACGGCAACGGATAATTGCGGAGTTACCACTATTACACAAAGTCCACTTGCAGGCTCACTCTTTGGGGCTTTTCACGGAGATACTCAAAATGTCATTTTAACAGTTAGTGATGCTGCCGGTAATACGACAAATTGCTCCGTAACATTAACTCTTATTGATGATGTATCCCCTGTAATAGTTGTTTGCCCTGCCGGTATAACGGAAGTTGCATCAAGTAGCAGCTGTGAAGTATTTTTGTCCAATCTAACAGCTTTAGTTAATGCAAATGATAATTGCGCAATTCTGTCTGTTACTCAATCTCCCGCAATTGGAACCCTATTAACAGGTCCGACCAATGTAACCTTTACTGTAACAGATATTGCCGGAAATTCAACTTCTTGCTCCTCTCTTGTCAATATATCCGGCGGTGTTTCAATTTCTGGTAGCAACAGTATGTGTTTAACAACTTCGCAAACTTTAACTGTTACGGTACCTGGTGGAACTTTTACTTCGTCAAATACTTCTGTTGCCACAGTGAATTCAATAACGGGTTTGGTTACGACTGTTTCTACAGGTATAACTGAAATATTATACACAGTACCATCAGGATGTTCTGGTACCTTTGCTTTACATGTTTCACCCTCAATCAGTTCCTTTATTTCGCCTGATTTTGCAAGTTTATGCGACGGACAAAACACGGATTTGACGCTTGTTTTGACAGGAACAGCACCTTGGACAGTTGCTTACGATTTGAAC